>JBIKLM010000058.1:0-13930 GCA_044359835.1 Planctomycetota bacterium | reverse complement strand
CAGCGAGATGTCGAAGGTGTGGCCACCACGGCGTTTGAACCAGGTCGCCATGCCGCCGTAGTTGTAGTGCTGCTCGAGCAGGGCCACCCGGCGGCCGCTCTTGCCCAGCACGTTGGCCGCGGTCAGGCCGGCCAACCCGCTGCCGATCACGATCAGGTCGTATTGGCCCTTGGCGCCCTCGAGGGGATCGTGGGACAGCGGGCGCTTGCCGTCGCTCGAGCCCTTGAAGTACTTGGGCCGGCGCGGCTCTTCCGAGGGGGAGCTGTGCATGGGAGGGGCGGGGCGGTGGGGCGTCCGGGCAGGCGGTTCGCGCCCGGGGGCGGGAGACCGGCTCCGGGCGGATCGGGCGTCGAGAAGGGATCCGAGGCGTCGCGAGACGTGGCAGCGCGTTATAGACGGCGGGGAGCGCTTGATCCGAGAAGCGGTCAGGCGCTCGGGTCGGCGGCCCCCGCGCGCTTCAAGGCGTGCAGGTTGGCCATGGCGATGCCGGAGACGCAGGCGCCGACGATGCCCAGGAAGCCTTGATCGGTGCCGATCAGGTACAGGCCGGGCAGCGGGGTCTGGCCGGATTTTTGCTTGAGCGGGCTGCCGTAGATGGCGCCCTGCTCGTGGCTGGTGAAGTGGCGGATCGTGCGCGGGGTGAAGGCATCGCGGAACACCTCGTGGGGCCGCACCGGCGCGCAGAAGGCTTCGCTGGCCGCCAGGGCGGCCTCGCTCCAGCGGGCCTTTTCGGCCCGGTAGCGCTCCGCCGGCTGGTCGATCCAGGCGGCATGGTCGGCCAGCACCGTGACCCGGAACAGGCCTTCGTGGTCCGGCGGGGTGCCCTGGAAGTTGGTCGGCATGGAGATGACCCCCGATTCGAGGTCGCAGGGCGCGCTCGGACGGGCGTAGCGCAGGCGCGGCGCGGTCGAGAAGAAGATCACGCCCGCGTCCATGGGCCGCCCGGGGCGCGCCAGCAGGTGCGGCCAGCGATCGAGCACGCTGATGGTCTCGACGAACGACAGCTGCCCGTGGGCGCCCGGGGGCAGGTCCGCGGCGCGCCCGCACAGGCGCAGGGTCTCGACGTACCCTGCCGAGGACAGGACCGTGTCCGCGGCGAGCTGGCGGCCATCGGCGAGTTCTACGCCAGCGGCGCGGCCGTCCTGCTCGAGGATGCGGATCACCTCGGACTTGGTGTGGAGCTCGCCGCCGGCCGCCTCCAGGCGTTCGGTGAACAGGCGCAGCAGCGGCCGCACCCCGCCGCTCGGCAGGGACAGGCCTTCCAGGAAGATCGAGCGGAACAGGATCTGGAACTGGTCCCACTCGACGTCGTGTTCCTGGGCGCTGCCGTAGTAGCAGCAGGGCAGCAGCAGGAGGTCGGTCAGGAACGGATCGCCCAGGCGCCGGTCCAGCTCGGCCCGGGCGCTGGCCGGGCGCTGCTCCTCAAGCTCGAGCGGCGCGCCGCGGATCTCCTCGGCCAGGGCGCGGAAGGCTCCGGCGCGCTCGGGCCGCAGGCGCTCGACCTCGCTGGCCAACAGGCCGAAATCGTTCGAGAAGCGCACGCGCTCGCCGCCCACGACGATCTCGGAGTGGCGCTGCTCGCGCAGGGCCAGCTCGTCCCAGCCGATGCGCAGCTGGCGCAGCACCCGCGCCAGCGGCGTGCCCCGCGTGCCCTTGGGCACGAAGTTGGTCAGGGCGTGCAGCCCGGAGTCGAACAACCGACCGCCGCGCTTGTAGAACGAATTCAGACCGCCCCACAGGTAATGGCGCTCGAGCACGGCCACGCGCTGGCCCGCCAAGGCCAGGCGGATGCCCGCCGCAAGGCCGGAGAAACCGGCGCCGATCACCAGGGTGTCGAAGCGGGACACGGCGAGGGGCGGATGGAGACGGGCGCGGGGAGGGGCTGGACAGGCTGGGCGGTGCGACAGGCTCGGCGGGATCGGTCGAGCCGGCGGCAGCCGACCGAACCCGTGGGCGCGCCGACCGGAAAGACCCTGCGGTCTTGCGCGGCCCGGAGCCTCAGGCCTTCGAGGCGCAGTGCAGTTCCTTGCCCGCCAGCAGCGGCGTCAGGTAATCGGCGCAGCCGTCGAGGGTCGCCAGGTGCTTGTAGTCCTCCTCGGGCACCTGCACGCCGTAGAGCTTGCGCAGCTCCATGACGATGTCCAGGAAGTCCATCGAGTCCAGTTCGATCTGGTCGCGCAGGCGCACCCCGAGCTCGAGGTTGCTGAGGTCCTCGTCGGGGGCGATGGTCTGGATGATGTCCTTGACGGCCAGGATCACTTCGTCGCGGGTCATGGGAGCGGCGGTTTCGGGAGGGTCAGGGGGGATTGTCGCGTGTTGCGGGCGACCGGCCGGGCTGGCCGGGGTCCGCGAGATCGAGGCCTGTTGCCAGGCACGTCGGGTGGCCCGGGCGCAGCCCGAGCGATTGTTTCTCTCAGGCTGTCAGGCGGGCGGGCGGCCGACGATGACAGCCGAGTTGATGCCGAGCATGCCGAAGGACATGTTCATGATGTGCTCGACCCCGCGGGCCTCGCGGGGCGTGTTGAGCACCAGCCCGCGCAGCTCGCACTCCGGGTCGAGCTCGTCGACGTTGATCGTGGGATGCACGATGCGGTCGTCGAAGGAGGGCAGGTTACCGGCCAGCTCCAAGGCTCCGGCGGCGCCCATGGCGTGGCCGATGAAGCTCTTGGTGTTGTTGACGTGCACGCGCGGGCTGTCCGAGAAGACCTGTGCGATCGCGCGGCATTCGACCGTGTCCCCCGAGGGGGTCGAAGTCGCGTGGGTGTTCAGGATGTCGATCGCCTGGGCGTCCAGCCCGGCGTGGGCCAGGGCGCCGCGCATGCAGCGGTTCTGGCCTTCGCTGTCCGGCAGCACGAAGTCGCTGGCGTCGGAGTTGACGTGGTAGCCGAGCACCTCGGCGTAGATGCGCGCCCCGCGGGCGCGCGCATCTTCGAGGCGCTCGAGCGCGTACAAGCAGCCCCCCTCGGCGACCACGATGCCGTTGCGCTGCTTGTCGAAGGGCCGCGAGGCCTTGGTCGGGTCGGGGTGCGTCGCCAGGGCCCCCTGGGCGTGGAAACTCGCGAAGATCCCGAAGGTGTGGATGCTCTCGGAGACGCCGCCGCCCAGGGCCAGGTCGATCTGGCCGAGCTGCAGCATCTGCATGGCGTGGATCAGGCCCAGATTGCCGGCCGCGCAGGCGCCGCCCAGACAGTAGGCCGGACCGGTCAGCCCCAGGTTCAGCGTGACTTCCCCGGCCGGGTTGTTGGCCACCGTGCGCGGGTTGTGGTGGTGCGACCAGTAGCGCAGGTCGTAGCCGTACTGCGAGACGTTGTGCACCTCGTTCTCGGTCTCCACGTTGCCGTGCTCCGTGGTGCCGATGTAGACGCCCAGGCGCGAGCGGTCCCGGCCTTCGATGCCGATGCCGGCGTCGGCCAGGGCCTCGTTGGCGCACCACACGGCGATCGCGCCGGCGCGCGTGCCGCGGCGGGCCTCTTTTTTCGACTGGTGGCGCAACACGTCGAACTCGCACACGCCGGCCAGGGTCGGGCCGAAGTAGCGGATCGAGTAGGGGCGCACGCCGGAGACGCCGGCCAGCAGGTTGCGGCGGTATTCCGGCAGGGAATTGCCGTTGGGGCTGGTCAGGCCCACCCCGGTGATCACCACACGCGGCAGGCCGCGGCCTAGGGAGGTCGGATTCATCGGCGTCGTGGGCTGCCCTGCTCCCCGGGCTGCTCGGGACCTTTGGCGTTGTCCGTGGTGCGATCGGGCTCCGTCAGTTCGACCGGCGCGCGGCCCGCGCGCGGGCGACGCCCGCGCGGCCGCGGGGCCGGTTCCTCCGGCAGAGGCAGCGCCGCCGCGCGGCCCGAGGCCGGCGCGAACAGGGACTGGGGCGCTCCCAGGCCGACCTTGAGGGCCGCCCCGATGGCGCGCGAGAGGATGCTCTGGCTGTCCCCGAGCGCGTTGGCGACCGCGCTGACCAGCAGCTTCATCAGGGCCTCGGCGATCTCGCAGGCGGCGATGATCGAGCGCAGGGTCAGGACGCGCGGGTCGCGCTCGCCGTAGCGGCCCTTGATGAACTCGAGCGCCCGGTCCGCGGTGGCCCGGAACTGCTGGAAGGCGACCTGCTCGCGCCGGCGCAGGATCGTGGCCGCGATCGCCAGGGCGTTGCCGACCGGTGCGTGCAGGTGGCAGCGGCGGGCGGAGTCGAAGGAGCTGAGCACGGCGCCCCACTCGGTCAGCTCGCTGAGCGTCTCGCTGACCGCGCCCTGGCTCAGCCCGAGCTGCTCGCAGATCTCCTTGCTCGAGAGCGGCCGGTCGCACAGCACCAGCAGCCCCCACACGCGCCCGTGCAGGCGCTTGAAGCCGAAGGTCTTGAAGAACTGCTCGAAGACCGGCAGCTCGCGCGAGAGCTCCGGTACCAAAAGCGCCGGCGTGGCCTCACCCGCCGGGGGCGGGGGGTCCTGGGGCAGGTCAGGGGGGTGCGCAGCCATGGCCGTGGGGCCGGAGGATATCTGAAAAATGTGAAATCGGCGACAGGCCGACCATCGCCCCCCCGGGGTCCCGCGGGGGGGATGCCCGCTCCACGGGCCCTGGACCCGCCCGGCTGTCCCCTCAGGCGCCGCCCGGCCGCCCCGGAGGTGCAGGCCGCTCCTCGGGCCCCAGGCCCAGCGGCGTTCGGAGCGAAGCGGGCGCTCAGAGCCACGCGGGCGCTCAGACCCGCGCGAGCGCACCTGGCCCCGCCCTCCCCGGAAGGCACCCCCGAGGCCGCTGCCGGGCGCTTGCGTCGGCCGGTGGCTGGCCGAGGGGCGCGACCGGCCCCTCAATCGCGGCTGGCGACCAGGGTGAAGGTCTTGGGGATGCCTTGGTCGAAGGCCTGGTCGGGGGCGCCGCCGGGGCTCTCGTGGGAGCGGTTGGGTTCTTCGACCAGGGAGCGCACGCGCAGGCCGGCGGCCGCGACGGCGGTGACGATCTCCCCCAGGGTCCAGCGGCGCCAGGTGACGGGGCCGATCTGGGCGGCCAGGTCTGGCGGCAGGTGTTTGGCGAAGGGGGCGGGCTCCGTGTGCAGGGCGCGGTCGAAGTAGTCGCCGTCCACGCGCACCTTGCGCACCTTGGCGGTCGAGCCGCGGAAGGACAGCAGCTTGGTGGCGACGGGGTGGAAATCGCGCAGCACGAAATAGCCGCTGGGCGCGAGCGCGGCGTGCACCGCCGAGGCGAAAGGCGCCAGGTCCTCGAAGTAGTGCACGATGCCCAGTTCGGCGAAGATCAGCTGCTGGCCGCCGAGCTCCGGCCTGGCGGGCAGGTCGCGCACGTCGCCGAGCTCGTAGCGCAGGGAGACGCCGGCCGCGGCCGCCAGAGCGCGCGCGTACTCCGCGTTGCCCGGTGAATAGTCGAGTACGGCGACATCGGCCCCCAAGAGGGCCAGGGCCACCGCCTTGAGCCCGTTCGAGCCCATCAGGTTCAGCACCGGGCGGCCGGCGAGGTCCCCGAGCAGCGCTTCGAAGAGCAGATCCAGGCCCGCCAGCTTGGTCCGCGGCCTGGCGACCAGTTCGGCGGCCAGGACGCTCGGTTCGCCGAAGCGCGCGCACCAGGCCTGGAACACCGGTCCGCGCCAGACGGCGGCGTTGCCCTCGTCGTTCGGCTCCGTGCGCATATTCAGAGGGGGGCTCGGACTCGGAGGCTCAGGAGAGCTCCAGGCCGAGCATCTCGCACTGCAGGCCGCTGCCGATGCCCAGCAGCGCCAAGCGCTGGCCGGGCTGCAGGCGGCCGGATTCGAGGGCCAGGCTCAGGGAGATGGGCAGGGAAGCGGAACCCACGTTGCCCAGGAACTCGACCGTCGGATGATCCTTGGACTCCGGGAGTCCGAGGCGTTCGAACAGCGCGCGGCGATGGGCGCGGCCCACCTGGTGGGTGACGTAGTGGTCGATCTGAGCGGGGTTCCAGCGGGTCTCCTCAAGGAACAGGGGCCAGGTGCGCGCGGCCAGGGCAACGCCGGCTTCGAGCAGCGCTTCGGAATCGGTGGCCATCAGCGGGCCGCCGGCGCCGAGGGCTTGGTCGCCTTGGCACAGCTCCACCTGGCTCGAGTCGGCCAGGGCGGCGTTGGCGTGCAGGTGCGCGCGGGCGGGCGCCAGGCCGGCGCGGCACAAGACCGCCGCCGCACCGCCCGAGCCGATCGTCAGGCTGGCCATGGCGCGCTTGAGCTCGGCGCGCTCGACGCTCGGCGCCCGGGCGCCGAGGTCCGCCAGGGTCGCGCGCACCAGCGGCCCGCCGTCTTCGCCGGTCACCACCAAGGCGGCTTCGATGCGGCCCGCTT
Source organism: Planctomycetota bacterium (assembly GCA_044359835.1). Lineage (GTDB taxonomy): Bacteria > Planctomycetota > UBA1135 > UBA1135 > JBIKLM01. The sequence goes on along the minus strand of JBIKLM010000058.1, from coordinate 7,641 downwards.
CGATCAGGCTGGCCGCCAGCCCCAGGCCGTTGATGAAGCCCAGGCAGGCGTTGGAGAGGTCGAAGGCCTGGCAGCCGGGCGGCAGCTCGAGGGCCCGGTGCACGGCGCAGGCCGTGGCCGGCTCCAGGAAATCCCGGCACACGGCGGTGTGCACCAGCAGGCCCAGGCGTTCCTTCGGCAGGGGGCAGCGGGCGAGGGCCAGCCGGGCGGCCCGGGCGGCGATTTCGCTGGGCCGCGCGCCGGGCGGGTAGTGGCGCCGCTCGCGGATGCCGCTCATCAGCTCGAGGCGGCCGATGCGCAGGCCCAAGCGGGCGTAGAGGCCCGCCAGGGGCTGCTCCAGGGCCTCGGAGGAGGTCGCCTGGGGCGGCAGATCGTGGGCCAGGGCGGCCAGGGCGACGCCGGAGAAGCGCATGGGGCCGCCGAGCTTAGCGGCGCCCGCCCGCCGGCCTGTCCGGATGCTAGAAGAGTTCCGTGGAAGCCGCGCCGGAGCCGCCGATCCTGCACATCGACATGGACGCGTTCTACGCCTCCGTGGAGCTCTTGCGCCGGCCCGAGCTGGCCGGGCGGCCGGTCGCGGTGGGGGGCACGCCGGAGGGGCGCGGGGTGATCGCCGCGGCCAGCTATGCGGCGAGGGCCTTCGGCGTGCATTCCGCCCAGGCCAGCGCCGAGGCGCTCCGGCGCTGCCCGGAGCTGGTGCTGATCGCGCCCGACTTCGAGCGCTACGCCGCGGTCAGCCGGCAGGTGATGGCGATCTTCAAGCGCTACACGCCGCTGGTCGAGCCCCTGTCCCTGGACGAAGCCTTCCTGGACGTCAGCGGCTGCGAGCGCCTGTTCGGCGGCTCGATCGAGATCGGGCGGCGCATCCGGGCGGAGATCCTCTCCGAAACCGGGCTGGTGGCCTCGGTCGGCATCGCGCCGAACAAGTTCCTGGCCAAGCTGGCTTCGGGGCTCGACAAGCCCGATGGGTTCCGCGTGATCCGCGCGGAAGAGGCCCAAGCGGTGCTGGCGCCCCTGTCGATCCAGCACCTGTTCGGCGTCGGCGAGCGCACCGCCAAGCGCCTCAGCGAGCTGGGCCTGACGACGATCGGAGCACTGGCGGCGCTGAGCCCCGAGCAGGCTCGCCAGCGCCTCGGCCCCTCCGCCGGTTATCTCTACGACCTGGCCCACGGCCGCGACAGCCGCCGCGTGGTGCCGCAGCGCGCCGAGAAGTCCCATGGCCTCGAGCGCACCTTCCCGGAGGACATCGAGGACCGCGCCGAGCTGCGCCGACGGCTGTTCGGCTATTGCGAGGAAGTCGCCTACGATCTGCGCAGCCGCGGGCTGCGCGGCCGCACGGTGACGGTCAAAGCGCGCTTTTGGAACTTCCAGACGGTGACCCGCTCGCGCACCCTGCCGCAGGCCACCAACCTGGGGCCGCGGCTGTTCGCGGCGGCGCGCGAGCTGCTTGAGCGCGTGCCGGCCGGTCCGCTGCGCTTGCTCGGTGTGGCGGTCTCGAGCCTCGAGGACGTGCGCCAGCCCGTGCAGATCGAGCTGTTCCCGGCCGAGGAGGGCGATGCCAGCGAGCAGCGTCAGCAGCAGCTCGCCGCCGGGCTGGATCGCATCCGCCGCAAGTACGGCAAAAGCCTGGTCAAACCCGGGCTGCTGTTCGATGCGCCCCAGCGCGCGGCGCGCCGGCGCGACTGAACCGGGTCCCTGGCCCTTTGCTGTGCCGCCCAACCCTCGGGCGGTCGCGGAGCGGACCGCAGGCCGGCGCTCTCGCCGGATCGAGCCGCGGCGATCCCGCCTCGGCGAGGCCCGCTCGGCCCCGGCCGATCCCAGGCGCTGCACCGCGTCCGATGCGGAAACCCGTGCACAACCGCCGCGGTCGCGCTCTCGCGCGCTCCAGCGCGGTCAGCGCCAAGCGAGGCCGGGGATCTCGAGGCGTGTCTTCGACCCGGCGCCGACCTGCACGCGGAATTCGAGGTCGTCCGCGGAGCCTGGGCCGCTCAGCACCAGCAGGTACTCATCGGCGGGCAGGTCCTGCACCAGGAACGGCGGGCCGACCAGGTCGTGGAAGTGGACGCCGCGTTCCGTGCGCACGCCGGTCGCGTCCACCTCGACGCGCCGCGCAGGGCACAAGCGCATCCGGCAACGCCCGCTCCAGGGGTGGCCCTCGGCCAGCACAGGCGCGAGCTCCAAGCTGCCGGTGGCCTCCAGGGTCAGCTCGATCAGGGCGCCCTCCGGACTGACCTCGAGCGTCGCGGGCAGGCCGCCCCGCGGCCAATGGAGGGCGGACTCCCGCGCAAACCATTGGGCGCTGTAGGTGCCGGGAGGCACCGAGCCGAGTTCCAGCATCCCGGACTCGTTCTCCCCGTGGTGGAATTCGAAGGCGGTGAGCGAATCCTGTCCCGGCAAGCGCAGGGTCAACTCACCGGCGGGGAGGCGCTGGGCTTCGAGGTTCGTACCGCGCGCCAGCAGGATCAGCGGTTGCGGGGACGAGCCGTCCGGCTCGAGCGCCACGGGCCAGGGCTGCGGTCCCGCGGGGCCGATCTCCGGCAGGTCCAGCTCGAGCGCTTTGGGGCGGTAGCCGGGCAGGTCGATCGACAAGCGCAGCCGCGGGCTCAGCCCCTCGGGAGCCGCGACCGCCAGGATCTGCTGGCGGGCGCTGGGAGTGCCCGCGCCGATGCTCCAGAGGTTGCTTCGGCAGGGGCTGCCCGTGCCCAGGTTCCAGGGTCCGCGGGCCACCGGGCGAACCCCCGGATTCAACCATTCGATGCGCACATGGCGCGCCGGGTCGAGGTGCGGGGACAGGCTGGCCAGCGCGCCGTCCGAGTCGCTGAGTTCGAGGCGCACGCCGTGCAGCACGCCGACCTCGAGCTCCACGGGCGGACCCCCGGCGATGGCGCTCGCGGGCGCCGCCGAGCCGAAACGCGGGCCGAAGGCCCAGACCACGTAGGCGGCGCCCGGCTCGAGGCCCGTGAGCTCGAAGCGGCCGTCCTGCCCGGTCCGGACCGTGGCGAAGGCGCCGGGCTGGGCCTGCCGGGGGGTGGCCGGGGGGCCTTGCCGCTCGCGGCTGCGCCAAGCGCGCACCTCGAGCTCCTCTTCCGGCGGGCGGCCGGCGCCATCGACGACCAGCCCCTGCAGGACGGCGCTGGGGGCTAGCTCGAGCTCCAGTTCCGCCGGACGGACACCCGGGGCCAACCAGGCCTGACCGAAACGGCCCTCGCCGAGCGCAGAAAGTTCGACCCAGCCCGCGCGCGGCAGTTCGACGCTCCAACCGGCGGCTGCATCGCAAACCGCGCTGGCGTGCTCCGCTCCGTCCACGCGGCAAGCGACCTGCACTTCGTCGCTGGAGGTCGGGCCGGCGCCCAGGATGCGCACCCGCGTGATCTGCCGGCCGAGCGCCGACGCGCTTTGGCCCGCCGATGGGCTCTGGGCCGGTGCCCATGGGGATCGGCGCTCCGGGCCTTGGGCCTGCGCCGCCATCGAATTCGGCTCTGCGCCGAGGTTGGCCTGCCCAGCTTGCGCCGGATCCGGAGCGAGGTCCGGGCGCTGCTGCGCAGGTCCGTGGATCAGCCCTGCTCCTGCCGTGCCCAGGCAGATGAACAGCGTCAGCGCGGCGGCGCGCAGCGGCCAGGGATTGGCGATCTGGAGGAGCGTCATGGCGTACGACGAGCGCTGCACCCGTCCCGGGAGCGTCCCGAGCTGAGCCGGCACCCAACTATCGGCGCAGGATAGCCAGCGAGCTCGAGCGCAAGTCGGCGCACAGGTTCCGATCGGTCCCACGGCGCCTCGGTTTTACACAACAATTACGTGCTGGCCCCGGGAAGCTCTGCGGCAGAGCCCGCGGCCGCGTGTCTGCGGTCAGGCCGGGCGTGGAGCCGTCGCAGCTCTTGTGCGTGTGCGGCTCCATCGCCGGAGCCGCTCGCCGGCTGTCGGCTCGGATCAGATGAACGGGATGCATTCCGCGCTGACGCGAATTTGTCCGTCGAGCACCTTGACCACCAGGCCGCAGCGGCCCCAGCCGCAATTCGAGCCGAACGGGCAGGTGCCGCCGACCTTGGGCACGGGCACGCCCTGGGCGTTGACCTCGAGGGTCACGAAGCAGCAGCTGGGCGGGCCCGCCGGGGAATCGCAGCCGCAGAAGGTCTGAGTGCTGCTGCCCGGCAGGTTCTGCACGCTGCAGTTGCCCGAGCTGCAAGCGGCGGTCGCCGTGCACTCGAGGACCCAATTGCCGCTCGCATTCTGCTGTGCCGTGCCTTCGCAGGGCACGCTGCTCGTGACCAGCGACCAGGTGGCGCGCGCCGCGGCCGAGGTGAATCCGATCCAGGCCAAGGCCAGAATCCACACCCGGGCAGCGTCCCGAAGTCGCCCCTTTCGCTTCGTATCGCTCATCGTGGCTCGTCTCGAAGGGAGGCACGCGGGTGCCCCGAGAATCTGTGGCAAACGCCGTCAGGGAATCTGCGCGCTCGACGCTGATCCGCCGATCGGCACGGATCGAGCCGGTCCTGCAGCCTCGGCGAACGCTGAAGGCTTCGCTGGCAGAGCTCGGCATGCCTAAGCCCAGTCTCGGCCAGCAACAACGCCGATCGAACTTCCGTAGCGAAGCCGCCTGAACTCGCCGACACCCAACGCGGCGGTCGCCCTCTGACCGTCCAGCTGCCTCGCTGCCTCGCTGCCCTGCTGCCCTGCTGCCTGCGACCTGCCATGTTTGCCGCGCTGTTTCCGGTGCGCCGTGCTCACAGTCGCGGGGCGCTGGGTTCCGGCTCACGCCGTCCCGGCCTCTCGAGTGTCGAACCCGGCCTACGGATCCCGCTGGACCGTGGGCAGGGGACCCCCGCCGCTGCCTGCGACCGGCTCCGGCTCCGGCTCCCCCCACTTCCCGTGGCGAGGCGTGGCCAGATCGGGGGGGACGAAGGGGCAGGGGGGGCGCGGGAAACGGCGCTCCCCGGACGAGCTTTTGGCGGTTCAGTGCGCTTCGAGCCAGTTGCGGCCCTGGCCGCATTCGACCAGCAGCGGCACCGAGAGCGGCAGCGCCTGCTCCATCGCGGCCCGGATCACCTCGGCCGCCGCCGCCGCTTGGCTGGCGGGCACTTCGAACAGCAGTTCGTCGTGGACCTGCAGCAGCAGGGCCGCCTCCAAGCCAGCCTTCGCGAGCGCCGGCTCGACCGCCAGCATGGCGCGTTTGATGATGTCCGCCGCGGAACCCTGCACCGGCGTGTTGATCGCTGCGTTCTCCGCGAAACTGCGCACGCGGCTGTTGCGATCGTCGAGGTCGGGGATGCGCCGGCGCCGGCCGAGGATCGTTTCGACGTAGCCCTTCTGGCGCGCTTCGGCCAGCAGGCGGTCCATCCAGGCGCGCACCGAGGGGAAGGACTCGAAGTAGCGCTCGATGAAGCGCTTGGCCTCGGGCACGGACAGGCCCGTCTCGCGCGCCACGCGCTGCGGGCCCATGCCGTACAACAGGCCGAAGTTGATCACCTTGGCCTGCGAGCGCATCTGCCGGTCGACGGCCGCGGGCGGCACGCCGAAGAGCGTGCTGGCGGTGGCCGCGTGGATGTCGTCGCCGCGGCGGAAAGCGGCCGCCAGCTGCGCGTCGCCCGAGAGGTGCGCCATCACACGCAGCTCGATCTGGCTGTAGTCGGCGGAGAGCAGCAGCCATTCGCCGCGGGCATCCTGGGGGCGCGGCACGAAGGCTTCGCGCAGGCGCCGTCCGCGATGGCTGCGCACCGGGATGTTCTGCAGGTTCGGCTCCGAGGAGGCCAGGCGGCCGGTGGCGGCCGAAACCTGGCTGAAGGAGCAGCGGATGCGTCCGTCGCGAGGGTCGATGTAACGCGGCAGGGCATCCACGTAGGTGCTCTTCAGCTTGGAGAGCTCGCGATACTCGAGCAGCTTGACCACGATCGGCACCTCGCCGTAGTGCTCCTCCAGGGTGGCCGCGTCGGTCGAGTAGCCGGTCTGGGTGCGGCGTGGGTTCTTGACCCCCGCGGCCTGCTGGATGGCGAGCTTCTCGAACAGGATCTGGCCCAGGGCCTTGGGCGAGTTGATCTTGAACACCTCGCCGGCCAGGGAATAGAGCTGCTCTTCGAGCTCGGCCAGCTCGCGGCCCAGCTCCTTGGAGGCCTGCTCGAGCTGGGCGGCGTCGACGCAGATCCCGCGCGACTCCATGCGCATCAGCACCGGCACCAGGGGCAGCTCCAGGTCCCGGTACAGGGGCCGGGCCGCTTCCTGGTCGAGTTCGCGCTCCAGCGGCGCCCGCAGCCGGAAGGTGACCTCGGCGTCCTCGCAGGCGTATTCGGCCACGCGCTCGATGGCCACCTCCTTCATCGTGATCTGCTTCTGGCCGCTGCCGATCAGGTCCTTGGTGGGGATCTTCTCGAGCCCGAAAAAGTGCAGCGCCAGGGCGTCCAGGTTGTGGGCGCGGCCGCTGCCGGCGGCCACGAAGCTGGCCAGCAGCGTGTCGAAGGCCGGCGGCGGCACGGCCAGGCCGTGGGCCAGCAGCACGGACCAATCGAATTTCGTGTTTTGTCCGAAGCGTTCGAGGCCCGCATCGGTGAGCAGCGGGCGCAGGCGCTCGAGCAGGGCGGCGGGGCCGCCCGGGTGGACCGGCGGGAAGGCGTTGAAGGGCACGTAGAAGGCCCGGCCGGGGGCGGCGCTGAAGGACAGGCCGACCAGCTCGCAGCGCCAGGGGTCGAGCCCGGTGGTCTCGCTGTCCAGGGCGAAGGCGCCGGCCTGGCGCAGTTCGAGCTCCATGGCGGCCAGCTCGTCCAGGTCGTGGATCGTGTGGTAATCGCGCGCGGGCGCCGGCGTGGCGTCTTTTTCGAGGCGCTCGAGCAGCGAGCGGAAGCCCAGCTCGCGATACAGGGCGCGCAGCTTGGCCGGGTCCTTGCGGGCCGGCCCGATGGCCTCGAGCCCGGGCGAGAGCGGCACGTCGGCATGGATCGTGACCAGCTCCCGCGAGAGCAGCAGGTTCTCGCGATCGGCTTCGATCTTCTCGCGCAGTTTCGGGGACAGCTGCTCCAGGTTCGCGAGCAGGCCGGCCACGCTGCCGTGCTCCTGGATCAGCTTGATGGCGCCCTTTTCGCCGATGCCGCGCACGCCGGGCACGTTGTCCGAGGCGTCGCCCATCAGCGCCAGGACCTCGACCACCTGCTCGGGCGTGCAGCCGAACTTTTCGCGCACCGCCTCCGGCCCCTGGATCAGCACCTCGACGCCCTCCTTGAACACGTTGTAGAGCTCGACATTCGGCCCGATCAGCTGCATCAAGTCCTTGTCGCCGGTGACGATGCGCACCTGGTCGCCGCGCGCCGCCGCGGCGCGGGTCAGCGTGCCGATCACGTCGTCGGCCTCCACGCCCTCGATCTCGAACAGCGTGATGCCGAAGGCCTCCACCAGGCGGCGCATCCAGTTGAGCTGGGCCAGCAGCTCCTCGGGCGCGCGCTGGCGCGTGGCCTTGTAGTCGGCGTAGCGCTTGTGGCGGAAGGTGTCGCCCTTGGCGTCGAAGGCGACCGCGATGGCCGCGGGGCGCTCCTTGTCGAGCAGGCGCTCGAGGGTCATGGCGAAGCCGTAGGTGGCGCCCGTGGCCTGGCCGCTGGCGGTCATCAGACCGGAGCGGGCGAAGGCGAAATGGGCCCGGAAGGCCAGGGCGGTGCCATCGAGCAG
>JBIKLM010000057.1:0-13943 GCA_044359835.1 Planctomycetota bacterium | reverse complement strand
TGTTCATCGGCGGCTTCATCCATCCGCTGGTGGGCGTCGTGACCTTCGTCTCCGGCTGCCTGACGCTGGTCTATTTCGCGCTGCTGCGCTACGACGACGAGGGCCGCGAGAAGCGCGACGACTTCAAGCTGTGAGGCGGTGACAGGCTCTGCAGCCAGCGAGCCGGGCTGCGCCCGAGCGGCACGGCCATCCCGATCGACCGAACTCAGGCCGCCAGCATCGGCCGCCGCGGCTGGGACCGGCGCGCCGCGCCGATCCCGGCCCCGGACGGGCTCCAGAGGCCTGCGGTCGGGCCGAGTCGGGGCCTGGGGAACCGGGTGACGGCGGGTTGCTTCGGCCGCCGGTGGGGTCGAAGGGCAGCCTGGGCCCGCGAGGAACGACGTTGGCCCCGAGGGGGAGCCGGGGCCTCGGGGGCGGGCGGCCCGGTTCCGGCGGCGCGGGGCGTCCGGCCGGTGGCCCGAGCCCCAGGGCTGGGCCGGCGCGGGGGGCAGCTTGCGCCCCGAGGGTGCCCGGCGGGACACTTGGCCCAGGCGCAGGCCGCGCCGAGGAACCATGCAAGCCGAGCCCCGCCGCATTTCCGTGGTGACCCACGACCCGCTGTTCCACGCCCAGGCCGAGAAGGTCTTGGGGGAGCGGCTGCCCGGACCCTTCGCCCTGGGTCCCTCCGGGCGCGGCCTGGAGCGCCTGCGCGAGTTGCCGGTCCAGCAGCTGTTCCTGCTCGATGGCCGCGAAAGCCCGGACGGCGAGAATCCCTACGAGAAGCTGCGCCGGCTGGTGGCCCTGGGCCGCGGCCCCGTGGCACTGGCGGTCGAGCTGCCCAGCGACCTGGCCCGCGAGGTCTCGCGCGCGGTGGGTGCGGTTGGCATCGTCGGCGTGCCGCTCGAGCGCGCAGCGCTGCTGGGCCTCGTTCCCACGCGGGCGCCCTTCGCCAGCGCGGCGCAGCCTGCGGCGCGGTCCGCGGGTTCGACCCTCTTGAAGCCGAGCGCCGATGGCGCTCTGCAGCTGCCGGCCGCGCTGCTCGAGGAATTGGCGCGCCAGGATCCGCGCCACGACCGCTTGATCAGCGCGCTGATCGATCCCGAGACCAGCCTGTTCAACTACGAATTCCTGACCTTCAAGCTGGACGAGGAATTCAAGCGCGCGCGCCGCTTCGGCCAGCCCCTGGCCTGCGTGATGTTGGGTTTCGACGGCGAATGCGACGAGGACGTGCTGGCGCGCCTGGCCAGCCTGTTCCTGGATGCCTCCCGGGACACCGACGTGCTGGGTCGTTTCGATCGCAGCAGCTTCCTGTTCCTGCTGCCCAACACCGATCCGGCCGGCGCCCGCGCCATGGTCGCGCGCATCCAGACCTCGATCGGTTCCCTGGGCCTGCGCGACGTGATCGGGGATCCGCTCGAGCTCACGGTCGGCATGGCCCATTGGCCGAGCGAGGGCGTGCAGCAGGCGGCCGATCTCTATCGCCGCTCCAAGGAAGACCTCTCGGCCGCTGGTCGGCCGCGATGACGGCCTGAAGGCGAGCTGAAAGGGAGCTGCAGCAGATCGCCCCGGGCCGCGCCCGAGCGCCCGGACCAGCCCGTCGGAGGCCTGCGACCCGGTTCCGCGCAAGCGGGCTGTCCGGACGTTCGAGCGCGGGCGTCCCGCGAGCTCCGGGCGTCGCTCCGTGGGGCCGACCCTCGAGGGTCCCCGCGGCGCGCCAAGGGTGCTCAGGCTCCCTCGGGTTCCTGAGGCCCTGGTCCGCTGCGCTGGGGTCTGTCCCTGTGGCGCGTGGAAAATTGCGCCGCCGGGATCCCGCATGGAAGATTGCCGCCCGGCGCCCTCGATCCATGTGCCCTGACGAAACCGTCCCCATGCCTGTGCCGGGCGAGGCCCGCGCCTTGCTGGGGGCGGGCCGCTTCGAAGAGGCCTTGGGCCTGTGCCACGCCGTGCGCCGGTCGCCGCCGGATTCGCGGGCGCTGCGGGCTCTGTGGGCGGCCTTCGAACAGGATTTGGCCGAGGCCTTGTTGGCACGCTCCCGGGCCGCCCAGTCGGCGGCGGAAGCCGGCGTCGCTGCGCGCTGGCTCGGGATGCTCGAACGCCTGGACCCGGAACTGGCGCAGCGCGCGGAGCGCTCGTGGGTCCGCCGTTTGGCCGCGGCCGCGCAGGCCCTGGGGCGCCCGGCCGGTGCCGCCGCTCCCGGGCCGCTGTCAGCCGCAGGCGACACGGGGTTCCGGCCTGGCGGGGGGGAGCCGGGGGCCGGATGCATGGCCCATGCGGGCTCCGGGCCGATCCAGATGCCGCCCGGCACGCCCCCTGCCATGGCGCTGCCCGGGCCGCTGCCCGCGCCGCTGGCGAGCCCGCAGAGTCCGCCCTCGGCCGCCGCGCTGCCCGGAGGCGCCGGCGGCCCGGGGACGGCGCCCGCGCTGGCCCGCCTGTTGGCGGACGATCTCGGGGAGTGGCTGCTGGTGGCGGCGGAGCGCCTCTGGTTCGCCCCCGGCGAGCCCCTGGGGAGTTTGCCCCTCGACCTGCCCGGTCTCGGCGCGGGCCAGGAGCTGTGCATCACCCGCGCATCGCGGGCGGGCTTTCTGGCCTTCGAGCGCCGGGGGCCGAGCTCCCCCTGGGCGCCGCTCGGAGCCCTCGATCCGGGCTTGGCCCTCAGCCTCGGCCCGCGCGCCCGGCCGACCCTGCGGCTCCTGCCGCGCTGGCTGGCCGGGACCGAAGCGCCCTGCCTGGCGCTCTCCTTCGAGCGCGGCGTGGTCGCCGGCGAGGCCCAGGGCCTGGTTTGGCTCGGCGGTGAGCTCAGCTTCGGCGCGGCCGCCGGCAACCTGCTGCGGGCGCCGAGCCTGGCGGCTGCGCACCGGCTGCGGCTCGACGGGGAGCGCCTGTCGCTGCGCGGGCCGGGGCCCCTCGACTGGCGCAGCCCCGCCGGCGACCCCCCGGATCCCGAATCGCAGGAGCTGCTGCGCAGTCGTTTCCCGCTGCCCCGGCGCTTCGAGTTCGAGCTCGGCGGCGGCCGGCCGGCCCTGTGGATGCGCCTCGAGCCCCCGGAGCCCCGCCCGTGAGCACCCCGGGAAGCCCCGCCGATCGGCCCGCTCCGCGGCCTACTCTGGAGCCTTCGGCAGAGTCCGCCGCCGCCATGATCGACTGGGAGCGCTTTTACGCCCGATTCCGTGAGCCCGGCTTCGTGCCGGGCTTCGAGATCGAGAACCGCCTGGGCGGCGGGGCCTTCGGCGAGGTCTATCGGGCGCGCAAGGTCTCGATCGACAAGCCCTACGCGATCAAGTTCCTCAAGGTCGATGGGGAGGTCGAGCGCCACGTGATCGAGCGCGAGATCGGGCAAGCGCGTCTGTTCGCGGCCCTCGACCACCCCAACCTGGTGACCGTCGAAGACGTCGGCACCGCGGAGGGCGTGCCGTACCTGGTGATGGGCTACGCGGGCGAGGACACCTTGGCGCGCCGGCTCAAGCGCGGCCCGCTCGAGGTCCCCGCAGCCATCGCGCTGTTCACGCAGATCTGCCGCGGCGTGCTGGCCCTGCACGACCGCAACCTGGTGCACTTCGACCTCAAGCCTGCCAACGTGTTCATCAAGGGCGACCAGGTGCGCGTGGGGGACTATGGGCTGGCCAAGCTCGTCGCCGATGGCCGGCAGACGCTGAGCTTCGGCCGCGGCACCCCGCTGTACGTGGCGCCCGAGGTGCTGAGCGGACGGGCCGATCAACGCGCGGACATCTATTCGCTCGGGGTGATCCTGTTCGAATGCCTGGCCGGCAAGCCGCCCTTCTCGCCGGATTCCGGGCTGGGGGCGATCCTGCGCCGCGACGAGGCTCCGATCCGCTTTCCAGCGGAGTTCCCCGCCGCCCTGGCGGCGGTGGTCGAGCGCTGCCTGGCGCGCGAGCCCGCTCAGCGTTATGCGAGCGTCGCGGAGCTGCTCGAGGACCTGGGCCAGGCGGCGCGCCGCGGCGATTCGATCCGCTGGCCGGCCGCGGCCCCCGGCGGAGCCGCCTCCGCAAGCGCTGCGCCGCCCCAGGCGACGGCGCCCGCGGATGTGGTCGAGTGGGAGACCCTGGGCAGCGATCCGGCGCCGGCGCCGACACCCTTGCAGGGCGGGGGGCCGGAGCTCCGGGCGGCCCCCTGGAGCGATCGGGAGCTTTCGTCGACCGAGCTGCCGGCCTCCGGCATCGATCCGCTCGACGCGGGCCTGCCGGCTCCCGCCGCCGCGGCCAGCGCCCCCCTGGCCTGGGTGCCGGTGCCCCCGCGGGTGGAGGGCGGGGCCCTGGGCACGTTGCGGGCCCTGCTGCGCGTCGGGCTCGATCTGTTCGGTGTCGTCGTCGGCAACCCCGTGCGCGCCACGGCCGGTCAGCTCGCCAGCCGCCTGGCGCCGGCGACGGCCAGCCTCGGCCGGGGCCTGCGCAGCACCCTGCTGTGGATGCTCTGGCTGGCCGGGATGGCGCTGCTGGGCGCCGTGGTGGTGGCGCTGCTGGCCGCGCTGACGGAGTGACAAGCCCTGGCGCGCAGCGGGGGACTTCGGAGCCGGGCAGCGCTCAGCGAGCCCAGGGAGCGAGCCCAGGGAGCGGGCCCAGGCGAGGCGGTCTGGAGCGGGGCTCCGGTGCTCATTGGCTCGGCTGGCCGGCGCGCTGGGGCCCCGCCGTGGTCCGTTTGGTTTAGGTTGGAAAGGCGGCGTCCGGCTTGGAGCCGGCCGCCCGCACCGATCATGAGCTTGCGATCCATTTTGCTGCTGCCGCTGCTGTTGGGCCCTGCGGCGCCCGCCGCCCGAGCCCAGAGTCCCTTCGGCTTCGAGCCGTTCCTGAGCGGCCTCGATCGACCGACCGCCCTGGTCGCCGTGCCGGGCGAGCCCAGCCGCCTGCTGCTCGTCGAGCAAGCCGGGCGCGTGCGCAGCGTCGTGAACGGCCAGCTGCAGCCCGGCTTGTTCCTGAGTTTGCTCGGGCAGGTTTCCTTGACCTCCGAGCAGGGCCTCCTGGACCTGGCCCTACACCCGGATTTCGCCGCCAACGGGCGCTGCTTCGCGACCTACACCGACCCGGCTTGGAACCTGATCTTGGAGGAGTTCCAGGCCGCGCCCCAGGGCGCGGTGATCCCCGGCAGCGCAAGGCGCCTGCTGACGATCCCGAAACCCTTCGTCCAGCACAACGCCGGCAAGCTGTTCTTCGGGCTCGACGGCTACCTGTGGATGGCGACCGGGGACGGGGGCAACGCCTTCGACCCCTTCGGCAACGCGCAGAACCTGGGCAGCCTGCTCGGCAAGATCCTGCGCATCGACGTGGACTCCCCGCCGCCCGTCGGCGCTCCGCTGCCCTACGGAATCCCCGCCGACAACCCCTTCGTGGGCCAGGCCGGCGTTCGCCAGGAGATCTATGCCTACGGGCTGCGCAACCCCTTCCGCATGCACCAAGATCCGCTCAGCGGCGACGTGTGGATCGGCGATGTGGGGCAGAACTTGATCGAAGAACTCGATCGCCTGCCCGCCGGCCAGTCCGGCCTCAACTTCGGCTGGGTCTGCAAGGAGGGCCTGCTTGCGACCGGCCTGTGCAGCAGTCCTCCGCCGGGCCTGGTCGACCCGCTGTGGAGCTATGACCACAACGAAGGCTGCGCGATCGTCGCCGGTCCGATCTATCGCGGCGCTGCGATCCCGGGCGTGTGGGGCGACGGCTTCGCGGCGGACTATTGCACGGGCCGCATCTGGACCTATTCCTTCTCCGGCCAGTCCCTGGGGCCGGTGATCGAACACACCGCATCCCTGGGGGGCTTCCAGGGCCGGATCTCCGGCTTCGGTCAAGACCTGGCCGGCGAGGTGTACGTGATCTACCACCAGCCCGGCAAAGTCGAGAAGCTCGTGCCCGCAGCCGCCGTGCCGGACTGCGACGGGGACGGCATCTCGGACGCGGCGGAACTCGGGCAGGGCAGCGCCTTCGACCTCAACTTCGATGGCATCCCCGACCAATGCCAGAAGCTGCTGGAGGTCGGTGCCTTGCAGCTGGGTCAGCCGATCCAGTTCGACTTCATCGGGGCCGAGCCGGGGGCCCTGGTGGTGTTCGTGGCGGGTCTGCGCGGCATCGGGCCCGGACCCTGCCTGCTAGGGGGCAGCCTGTGCCTGGATCTGATCCCCAGCCCGGCCGGCTCGGTGTTCGGGCTCGAGATCCTGAGCCTGCAGGTCGCCGGGCCCGCGGGCCAAGCCAGCTTCCAGGCCAACGTTCCGAGCAGCCTGACCCTGCCGGCGCTCTATTTCCAAGTGGTGACCGTGGATGGCCTCGGCAGCCACAAGTCGAACCCGGTGGGCAAGCTGACCGTGCCCTGATCCAAGGGCGAGCCCGGGCTGGGGCTTGGCTCGGGTCGCCGCCCCGCCGCCGCCCGACATCAGGCCCTGCGCAGCGCAGGGGCTGCCAGTCTGCGCGCGGCGCCTGGGCGGATCCCCGGCGGGCACCGGGATCGATGCCCCGGGCGCGCCCGAGCCCGGGCCCGCCTCGGCCCGGCAGGCGTTGGCCCGCGGGCCGCGCCAGGCCGAGCTCCCGGCGGGTCCCGGCCCCGCAGCGCCTTGGCGGGCCTTCCGGCGCCCCGCCGCGCTGCCGGAGCCCCCGGGCGAGGCTACACTCCCGCCGATGAGCGAATGGAGCCCCGACATCGGCCGACTCCAGGCCCACCACGACCAGGAGTGGATCGAGGTCGAGCGCGTGTATTGCGGGCGTCTGTTCGCCTACGCCCAGCGCCGCACCGGCGATCACCAGGCCGCCGAGGACATCGTCCAAGAGACCCTGCTGGGCGCCGTGCGCGGCATCCGCGATTTCGATCCGAGCTTCAGCTTCGAGCAGTTCCTGTTCGGCATCTGCCGCAACCGCACCATCGATTATCTGCGCCGGCGGCGCGCCCGGGCGATGCAGGTGGGCGAGGACGAAGACGGCACGCCGGGGCTCGATTCGGTGGTGCTCGAGACCGAGACCCCCAGCGCGATCGTGCGCGGCCAGGAGCTGTCCGAGCGCGCCCAGGGCCTGCTCGGCGACATCCTGCGCGATTGGGTCGAAGAGACCTGGGCCAGCGGCGAATACACGCGCCTGGCGGTGATCGAGGCCCTGTTCGCGGGCGGCTGGCGCAACCGCGATGCCTGGGAGCGCTTCGGCCTGCGCGACGAGACCGCCGTGGCCGGGATCAAGTTCCGCGCGCTCAAGCGCCTGCGCCAGCTGGCCGCGGTGCGCGAGTCCGGTTCGGACCTGCTGCCGGTGCTGGCCGCCGCCGAGGAGGGCCACCGGCTGCTCGACCTGGACGTGCAGGAGATCTGGCGCGAGCGGCGCGTCAGCTGCCCCTCCCGCGAATGGATCGCGCGCCACGTCGCCGAGCGCCTGGAGGCCGGCCCGGCCTCCTTCCTGCGCTTCCATCTCGACGAGATGAAGTGCCCCTGGTGCCAGGCCAACCGCGACGACCTGAAGAGTCCGGCCGGAGAGGCGCGCCTGGCGCAGCTGATCGGCAAGCTGGAGCAGAGCACCCTGCAGTGGTTCCGCTCCGGCCAGGTGCCGGGGGGCTGATCCCGGTCCCGGGGGCCCCGCGGCGGCCGGACGTTCCCGGCCCGGCGCGGCGCTGGGCCGCCCGCGGCGGGTCCCTCGGCCCCCGCGGTACCCCGCGGCGCTCGAACAAGGAAATCACCGGCCTCCAAATCGTCCAGCCCCCGCTGCGCATGGGGGCCAACGATTCCGACACCCGATCCCGATGCTCTCCCAACCCGCCCTGCTGCTCGGTTCTGCCCTGCTCGCCGTCCTCTCGGGCCCGCCGCCCGCGCCTCTCGCCGGCGATCCGATTCCGGCCGGGGTCGGGGAGGCCCCGGCCAACCCCGCGCAGAGCGCCAAGCAGCGCGCCGGGCAGGCCCTCGATTCGATCCGCGCCGAACACCTGCGGGCCGACCTGTTCTTCCTGGCCAGCGACGAGCTGGCCGGCCGCGATTCCCCGAGCGCCGAGCAGCGCCTGGCCGCGCGCTTCATCCGGGCGCGCCTCGAGCGCCTCGGGCTGCAGCCCGGCAACGGCGACTCCTACCTCTACAGCTACCAGCTGCCCTGGCGCGCGCTCGACCTCGCGGGCTGTGGCGCCAACGCCACCCGCGAGGTCGCGGGCCAGAGCCTGAGCCTGGGCTTCCATCCGGGCGCGGACTACTTCTTCCCCGGCGAGCGCGGCGCCGCCGATCAGGTCAGCGAAGGCGAGCTGGCCTGGGTCGGCGCGGGCACCAAGGAGGACCTCAAGCCCCTCGAGCTCGAGGGCCTGTGGCTGTGCGCGCCGCTCTCCCGCGCCCAGCTCGAAGAACCGCCCACGCGCCAGAAACTCGAGGTCTCGCTCAACAGCCGGGCCAACACGGCGCGCCTCAAGGACGCCGCCGGGCTGCTGCTGCTGGCGGATGCGGATGTCCCGGACGACCTGCTCGAGAAGCGCCTCGGGCCGCTGCTCGACCTGCTCGTCCAAGGCCGGATCTCCGGCGCGGAGCCGGAGGACGCCGGCCAGAACCCGAAGCGCTCGCGCGAGTTCCCCTGCCTGGTGCTGCGGCCCGGCGCGGCGGCCGAGCTGTGCGCCCTGGCGGGCCTCGATCGCAGCGCGCCGCCGCCCGTGGGCCAGCGCCTGGGCGTGCGTTTCAGCGAGCGCCGCGCCCGCGCCGTGGATCCGAACGGCCAGCACAAGGTCGAGCTCGAGAACGTGGCCGGCTTCTGGCCGGGCAGCGATCCCAAGCTCAAGGAGGAGGTGATCGTGGTGTCGGCGCACTACGACCACGTGGGCCGCTTCGGCGAGGAGGTCTGGAACGGAGCCGACGACAACGGTTCCGGCACCGTCGGCATGCTTTCCGTCGCCGAGGCCTTGACGGTCTATGGGCCGCTCAAGCGCTCGGTGCTGTTCCTGTGGGTCTCGGCGGAGGAGAAGGGCCTGCTCGGCAGCGAGGCCTGGTGCCGCGCGCCGAGCCTGCCCCCGGGCACCAAGCTGGTCGCCAACCTCAACATGGACATGATCGGCCGCAATGCCCCGGACGATCTGATGATGACCCCGACCCAGGCCATGGGCGAGATCTACAACGGCCTGGCGCAGGTGGCCGAGAAGAACGGGCCCCTCGAGGGCTTCCCCAAATTCCGCAGCGCCGACGACTACTACCACCGCTCGGACCAGATCAGCTTCCAGAAGGCCTTCGGCATCCCGGTGCTGTTCCTGTTCGCCGACGTGCACGAGGACTACCACAAGCCGACCGACGAGCCCGATCGCATCGACTACGACAAGGTGCGCCGCGTGTCGCGCTTGATCACGCGCATGCTGCTGGACCTGCAGGAGCCCGGCCTCAAGCTGTGACAGGCTCGGGAGGCTCCGGCGCCCTCGCGGGCT
This sequence comes from Planctomycetota bacterium, assembly GCA_044359835.1. Taxonomy (GTDB): domain Bacteria; phylum Planctomycetota; class UBA1135; order UBA1135; genus JBIKLM01. The sequence goes on along the minus strand of JBIKLM010000057.1, from coordinate 4,613 downwards.
AGGTCCGAGCCGCTGAACCGGCCTGACAGCCTGAGAAAAAATCGACTCGGGCTGCGCCCGAGCCGTCAGACCAGGCCGTCAGATGCCCTTTGGGCCGCCATCCGGCGGCCGCAGAGGCTCGGATCGTCGCTGCGCGCCGATTTTTTCCCAGCCTCTGAGCGCAGGTTCTTCGCGGTCGCCCAGCGGCGACCGCAGCGGCCGGCAGCGCGCGGCTCGGGCGCGCGGCCAGCCGCGTCGCCGGCACCAGCGCCGGGTGGGGCGGTCCTTTCGGGGGGGCGGGCGGCGCCCCGCCCGAATCAGCCTTTGCTGGCCGCCGCCAGGCCGGCCTGGCGACGCAGCTCGGCCTGGGCCGCGGCCAAGCGCGCGATCGGCACGCGGAAGGCCGAACAGGAGACGTATTCGAGCCCCAGCTCGGAGCAGAAGTGGATCGAGCGCGGGTCGCCGCCGTGCTCGCCGCAGATGCCCAGCTTGAGATCGGGGCGCGCGCGCCGGCCTTCGCGCACGGCGATCTCCATCAGGCGGCCCACGCCGGCCAGGTCCAGGCTGGCGAAGGGGTCCTGGGGGAAGATCTCCTGCTCCACGTAGGTGGGGATGAACTTGCCGGCGTCGTCGCGGCTGATGCCGAAGGTGGTCTGGGTCAGGTCGTTGGTCCCGAAGGAGAAGAACTGGGCGCTGGCGGCGATCTCGCCGGCTACCAGGCAGGCGCGCGGCAGCTCGATCATCGTGCCCAGCAGGAACTCGAGCCGCTGGCCCTGTTCGGCGAAGACCTGCTCGGCCACGGCGCGGATCTCGGCCGCCTGCAGGGCCAGTTCGCGCTCGGTGCTGACCAGCGGGATCATGATCTCGATGCGCGGCGCCTTGCGCGTCTGGCGCTTGACCGCCAGGCCGGCCTCGAAGATCGCCCGGGCCTGGGTGCGCGTGATCTCGGGGTAGGTGATGCCCAGGCGGCAACCGCGGTGGCCGAGCATCGGGTTCAGCTCCGAGAGGCTCTGCACCTTGGCCGAAAGGCGCGCCTTCGGGATGCCCATGGAAGCGGCCAGGGCGGCCACGGTGGGGGCGTCGTGGGGCAGGAATTCGTGCAGGGGCGGGTCGAGGGCGCGGATCGTCACCGGACGGTCCTGCATGGCCCGGAAGATGCCCTCGAAGTCTTCGCGCTGCAGCGGCAGGAGCTTGGCCAGGGCCTCCGCGCGCCCGGCGGCGTCCTCGGCCAGGATCATCTCGCGCACGGCCTCGATCTTGCCCGGCCCGAAGAACATGTGCTCGGTGCGGCACAGGCCGATGCCCTCGGCCCCCAGGGCCACGGACTGGGCGGCTTGGTCGGGCTGGTCGGCGTTGGCGCGCACCAGCAGTTTGCGGCGCTCGTCGGCCCAGGCCATCAGCTGCAGATAGGCGGCCAGCAGCGGGCTCTTGCGACCTCCGGCGCGGCGCCCGGGAGCTCCCAGCAGGTGCGCCAGGACTTCGCTCGGCCGGGTGGGCACGGCGCCGGCGTAGACATCGCCGCGCGTGCCGTCCAGGCTGATCCAGTCGCCTTCGCCGAAGCTCTGACCGCCCACGTCGAGGCGCCGGGCCTTGAGATCGATCGAGAGTTCGGAGGCGCCCGCCACGCACACGCGACCCATCTGGCGCGCCACCAGGGCCGCGTGGCTGGTCATGCCGCCGCGGGCCGTCAGGATGCCCACCGAGGCCTGCATGCCCTTGATGTCCTCGGGGCTGGTCTCGACCCGCACCAGCACCACCGCCGTCGGCTTGCCGTCGGGGCCGTGCTCCTTGGCCATGGCTTCGGCGCGCGCGGCGCTGAAGGCGATGCGCCCGGTCGCGGCGCCCGGTCCCGCGTTGAGCCCGCGGGTCAGCAGCCGGCCGCCGGCGCGCGCCTCCGCCAGCGCCGCATCGTCGAAGACCGGCGCGAGCAGCTGGGTGATCGTCTCGGGGTCGATGCGCAGCAGGGCCTCCTCGGGCCGGATCAGGCGCTCCTTGACCAGATCGACCGCGATGCGCACGGCCGCCGGGCCGGTGCGCTTGCCCACGCGGCACTGCAGCATGTACAGGCGGCCGTCCTCGACCGTGAACTCGATGTCCTGCATGTCGCGGAAGTGCTTCTCGAGCTTCTTTTGGATCGAGATCAGCTGCTTCCAAACGCGCGGGCTCTCGCGCTCGAGCTTGGCGATCGGCTCGGGCGTGCGGATGCCGGCGACCACGTCCTCGCCCTGGGCGTTGATCAGGTACTCGCCGTAGAAGCGCTTTTCGCCGGTCGAAGGGTCGCGGGTGAAGGCCACGCCGGTGCCCGAGCTCTGGCCCAGGTTGCCGAAGACCATGGTGCAGACCGAAACCGCCGTGCCCCAATCGGAGGGGATCTGGTGCATCTGGCGGTAGGCGATGGCGCGCTGGTTGTCCCAGGAGCGGAAGACCGCCGCGATCGCGCCCCAGAGCTGCTCGCGGGGCTCCTCGGGGAAGGGGCGGCCGGTGTGGCGCTCGACCAGGCGCTTGTATTCGGCCACCAGGCCCTCGAGGTCCTGTGCCGAAAGCTCGGTGTCGTGGAGCACGCCGCGGCGTGCCTTGAGCGCGCTGAGGGCCGCCTCGAAGGGATCCGCGTCCTCGTCGCTCTCGGCGCGCACCTCGAGCACCACGTCGGCGTACATCTGCACGAAACGCCGGTAGGCGTCCCAGGCGAAGCGCGGGTTCTGGGTCCGGGCGGCCAAGCCGGCCACCGTCGCGTCGTTGAGGCCCAGGTTCAGGACCGTGTCCATCATCCCGGGCATGGACACGCGGGCGCCCGAGCGCACCGAGACCAGCAGCGGGTTGTCCGGCTGGCCGAAGCCCTTGCCGGAAGAGCGCTCCAGGCCGGCCAGGGCCGCTTCGACCTCCGCGGCCAGCTCGGGGGGATAGGTGCCGGCCCGGTGGTAGTGGGTGCAGACCTCGGTGGTGATCGTGAAGCCGGGGGGCACCGGCAGCCCCAGGCGGCACATCTCGGCCAGGTTGGCGCCCTTGCCGCCCAGGAGGTTGCGGTCCTCCTTGGAGCCGTCGGCCTGGCCCGCTCCAAAGCGATAGACCAGACGCTTCGACAGGGCCCTGGGCTGGGGGACGGGCGCGGCGCGGCGACGCCGGGAGGGGACCGCGGGCTCGAGGGGGCTCATGGCTGGGGAGGCAACGAAACTGGTAGGACTTCCCAAAACCTATCCCGGTCTCGAAAAGCCGGCGTGAAGGGCCGCTCAGGGGAGCGTGCGGTCCGGCCGGGGCGGTCAAGCCGCGGCCCCGGGGTTCCCCTGGGCAGGGCCTCCCGCGGGCGACCAAGCGGGGCGGCTTTCCCCAGCCGCTGCTGGAAAGGGAGGCGCAGGAGCGGGCCGGCCCCGGCCCGCCAGCTTTCCGCAGCCCAGGCCGCCGGCGGCGACCCGGGGGGCTCCGGGCGGGTCAGGCCAGCCGGGCCGGTCTCTGCCGCTCCGCAGGGCCCGGTTGTGTTTGCCGCCGCCCGCGCGGCTCGTCGACGCCTTCTACTGCGCCTCTGGCTCGAGGGTGCGCAGACCGGCGATCTTCCACTCGCGCCCGATCCGCAGCTCGCTGGCCGCCTCACCGCTGGCGCTTTCCGGGATCGGCGCTTGGGTCGGCAGCGACAGCTCGACCTGTTCGCTGCCTGGTTCCGCGCGCAGGTTGGCCTCGAAATCGAAGCCGCCGTCGAGCAGCAGCTCGCGCCCCGCGTAGAGCTCGAAGAAATCTTCGCGCTGCAGCAGCACCTCGAACTCCTGGATCCGCCACAGGAACTTGACCCGCGCGGCGATGCGCCAGACGCCTTCCTCGAGGGGCCCGGACTCGATCACCTCGGCGCTGGCGATCTCGCGGATCCAGGGCCAACGGCGTTCGAGTTCGGCGCGGAACTCGCGATAGCCGAGCTGGTTCAGCTGGTTGGATTCCTTGAAGTAGGCCCCCAGGCAGCGGTACTCGAGGTCCGGTTGATCGGCCGCCACCGCGGTGCAGAAGGTGGCGAAGGTCTGCTCGGGGCTGCGGAAACCCACCGCCAGCCACGCCTCCGGGGTCGGCGGCGCCACGCGGCAGCTGGCGAGCGGCACGGGCAACGCAAGCAGCAGGGCCAAGACCCGCGCCCAAGGCGGAGCCCCAGAGGGTCGGACAGAGGCGGTGCGGTGGGTTTGCGGCATCGGACGGCCTGAAGCGGGCAGTCTAGCATCCGTCCGGTTGCGGAGCCCGGCGGGGCTCCTGGAAGCGGGGCGCGGGGGGGAGCGGTTTGTGCGCTCGCTGTGTCGGAGCGGGCCGTTGTCGCCCGGTTGCAGGAGCGGCGTGCAGCTTGCCAACCGCAGCCTGGATGCCGCGTGGCGATGCCGGCGGAGCCCTCGGCGCTCGGGCCCCGCAAGGGGCACTTCGGGTGGGTCGGCAGCCGAGACTGGCTCGCGACGGCTCCCCCGGTCCGTTTCGTTCCGGGCAGCGGGTCCACGCTGCGGCGAACGAAGCTCGGCGACGCGCAGGCGCCGATCTGGAGCCGCTGGAGCCAGCCGGTTCGCTCGCCGACCGGTGCTGGTGCGGCCAGCCGAGCGGGCGGCGGATCGGCGCGCTCAACGACCGTCCGGTCCGAACGGCGGAACCCAAAGTCGCAGCGCACCCTGGGAGTG
>JBIKLM010000056.1:0-13952 GCA_044359835.1 Planctomycetota bacterium | reverse complement strand
GGGAACGGCCGGCCGCTCCGGGGCCCCCGGCGCAGGCCAGGCCGAGCTGCGGCGGGACCTCCAGGCTCGCGCCGGGGGCTCCTTCCGAGGGCGGCGGCGTCCCGGTACCCTGGCGGGTTCGCCGCCCGAGGCCAGGCTCCTGGGATCGCCCGTCCCCGAGCCCAGCTCGCCTGGCCGCAGCGTTTCCATGGCCCGAGCCAGCCCCAGAGCAAAGCCCTCCGCCGGAACCGGTCGCCAGCCGGTCGCCCCCCGGGCGGAGCCCGGTCCCGCCGAGCGTGCCCACGCCAGCCTGTTCAGCGCCGGGGCGATCCGCCTGCGCGGGGCCCGCCAGAACAACCTCAAGGCGATCGACCTGGACCTGCCCAAGGGACGGCTCGTGGCGATCACCGGGGTCTCCGGCTCCGGAAAGAGCTCCCTGGCCTTCGACACGCTGTTCCGCGAGGGCCAACGGCGCTTCCTGGAGACCCTTTCGGCCTATGCGCGCCAGTTCCTCGGGCGCATGGAAAAGCCCGATGTGGACCACGTGGAGGGGCTCTGCCCGGCGATCGCCGTGGACCAGCGCGCGATCCAGCGCGGCCCGCGCTCGACGGTCGGCACCCTGACCGAGATCTACGACCACCTGCGCGTGCTCTACGCCCGCGCCGGGGTGGCCCACTGCCCGGACCACGGCCAGCCCCTGGTCGCCCAGACCCCCGAAGCGGTCCTGCGCCAGATCGAGGCCGGCTTTGCTGGCCAAAAGCTGCAGCTGCTGGCCCCGCTGGTGCGCGATCGCAAGGGCCAGCACCTGGCCCTGTTCGAGGACCTGACCAAGCGCGGCTTCGTGCGGGTGCGCGTCGATGGGCGCGTGCTGCGCATCGAGGAGGTGCCCGAGCTCGATCGCTACAAGCGCCACACGGTCGAGGTCGTCATCGACCGCCTCGAGCTGCGCCCCGAGAACCAGGCCCGGCTGCGCGAGGCCATCGGCCAGGCCCTCGAGCTGGGCGGCGGGGACCTGGTGGCCCTCGGCGAGGCCCGCGAACAGGCCTTCTCGACCCTGCGCAGCTGTCCGGTGTGCGGCATCGAAGCCCCGCCCCTCGAGCCGCGCCTATTTTCGTTCAATTCGCCCCACGGCCAGTGCGAGCGCTGCGAGGGCTTGGGGCTGCTCGAGCGCCCGGCGCTGGAGCTGCTGGTCGCCGACCCCAGCAAGAGCCTGCGCCAGGGCGCCCTGGCGGTGACGCGCGCCGCGGGTACCGGACTCAATTTCCCACGCGTGGACTGGAAGTTCCTGGGGGCGGTGGGCGAGGCCCACGGCTTCGACCTGGACACGCCCTGGAAGCAGCTCTCCGAGCGCGCCCGGCGCGTGATCCTGCAGGGCACCGGCGAAGAGCGCTTCAGCGACGACTTCACCTGGAACGGGGCCCGCACCGCCGGCACGGTGCGCTTCGAGCGCCGCTTCCCCGGCGTGCTGTCGGCGATCGAACAGGCCCTCGAAAAGGGCCACAAGCGCGCGCAACTGCAGCGTTTCCTGACGGTGCGCCCCTGCCCCGAGTGTGCCGGCACGCGCCTCAATCGCTTCGCCCGCACGGTGCAGGTCGCCGGCGCGCCCCTGGCGGACTTGACCCGCGCAGCGGTCGGCGAGCTCGGAGCGCGCCTCTCCGCGCTGCCCTTCGACCCGCGCGCGGCGGAGATCGCCGCGCCGCTTTTGCAGGAAATCCAGCGCCGGCTGCGCTTCCTGGTGCAGGTCGGCCTCGACTACCTGAGCCTGGAGCGGGCGGCCGACAGCCTGTCGGGCGGCGAGGCCCAGCGCATCCGCCTGGCGGCGCAGCTCGGGGCCGGTCTGCAGGGCGTCTTGTACGTGCTCGACGAGCCCTCGATCGGCCTGCATGCCCGCGACCACGGGCGCCTCTTGGGGGCGCTGCTCGGCTTGCGCGACCTGGGCAACACGGTGGTCGTGGTGGAGCACGACGAGGCCACCCTGCGGGCGGCGGACTGGCTGGTCGACGTGGGACCGGAAGCCGGCCGCGGCGGCGGGCGGATCGTGGCCGAAGGTCCGCCGGCCGAGGTGGCGCGGGCCGACTCGCCCACCGGGCGGCTGCTGCGCGGCGAACTGGACATGCCCCGCCCCGCCCAGCGCCGCAGCGGCGACGGCCGCTGGCTCGAGCTGCGCGGCGCGCAGGGCTTCAACCTCAAGGCAGTCGACCTGCGCCTGCCCCTGGGAACCTTCGCGGCCGTCAGCGGCGTCTCGGGCTCGGGCAAGTCGACCCTGATCAACCGCACCCTGGCGCCGGCCCTCGAGCGGCTGCTCGGCCGCGAGGGGCCCGAGCCGGCGCCCTACGGCGAGCTGCTCGGCGCCGAGGCCGTCGAGGACCTGGTCACGATCGACGCCGCGCCGATCGGGCGCACGCCGCGCTCCAACCCGGCCACCTACAGCGGCGCCTTCGGGCCGATCCGCGACCTGTTCAGCAGCCTGCCCGAGGCCAAACTGCGCGGCTGGGAGGCGGGGCGCTTTTCGTTCAATCTGGAGGGCGGCCGCTGCGAAGCCTGCCAGGGCGCCGGCTCGCAGCTGGTCGAGCTGCAGTTCCTGGCCCCGGTCACCGTGCCCTGCGAGGAATGCGGCGGCCATCGCTACGGCAGCGAGACCCTGGGGGTGCGCTACAAGGGCAAATCGATCGCCGACGTGCTGGCCCTGACGATCGAAGAGGCCTTGGCCTTCTTCAAGGATCTGCCCAAGATCGCCAGGCCCCTCGAAGCGCTGGTCACGGTGGGGGTCGGCTACCTGAGCTTGGGCCAGCCCTCGACGACCCTGTCGGGCGGCGAGGCCCAGCGCATCAAGCTGGCCAAGCACCTGCAGGGCAAGAAGCAGAAGCACACCCTGTACCTGCTCGACGAGCCGACCACCGGCTTGCACGGACAGGACGTGCAGAAGCTCCTGTTCGCGCTGCAGGCGCTGGTGGATCAAGGCCACAGCGTGCTGGTGATCGAGCACAATCTAGACCTCTTGCGCGCGGCGGATTGGCTGGTCGATCTGGGCCCCGAAGGCGGTCAGGCCGGCGGCCGCGTGCTGGCCATGGGCACCCCGGAGCTCATCGAAGCCACGCCGGCATCGCACACCGGCGCGGCGCTGCGGGCCGAGCGACGGGCCCGCGGCGGGCGCACCCGCATCGAGAATCCCCTGGCCCTCGAACCCGCCGATCGCCTGCGCGTGATCGGAGCCCGCACGCACAACCTGAAGGGCATCGATGTCGAGCTGCCCCGCGATGCCCTGACCGTGATCACCGGCCCGTCGGGCTCGGGCAAGAGCTCGTTGGCCTTGGACACGATCCACGCCGCCGGCCGCCAGCGCTTCGTCGAATCGCTCTCGACCTATGCACGGCAGTTCCTGGCCTCCAAGGACCGCCCGCCGGTCGAGCGCATCGAGGGCCTCGGCCCCTCGGTATCGGTCGAAGCGCGCACCTCCCAGGGCCATCCGCGCTCGACCGTGGCCACGACCACCGAGCTGCACGACCACCTGCGCGTGCTCTGGGCGCGGGCCGGCACGCCGCGCTGCCCGACCCACGGCAGCAGCCTGGAGCGGCGCGGCGCGAGCGCCCTGGCGCGCCTGCTGGTCGAGCGCTTCGCCGGGCAAAAAGGCTATCTGACGGTGCCCCTGGTGCCCCCGTCGGTGCGCGAGGCCGCCGGATTGGAGCGCGAATTCGCGGCCCGTCGGCCGGAGCTCGAGCGGGCCGGCTACCTGCGCTTGCTGCTGGACGGGGCCGAGCTGCGCCTCGATGGTCCGCCGCCGGCGTTCAAGGATGGGCAGCGGCTCGAACTGGTGCTCGACCGGCTGCGCTTCGACGAAGACAGCCGGCCGCGCATCGTCGAGGCCCTCGACCAGGGCGCGGGCTTGGCCGGCGGCCGGTTCTGCGGCGTGACCCAGTCCGGCGAGCGCTTGGAGCTGGCCCTGCACGGCGCTTGCCCGACCTGCGGTTTCGCCCTGGAGGAACCCCTCGAGCCGCGCCACTTCTCCTTCAACACCCACGTGGGCGCCTGCCCCGAGTGCGACGGCCTGGGGCTCTCCTGGCAGTGCACTCCCGACAAGCTGCTCTCGGACGAAGAGCTGCCGCTCCTGCCGCGCGAAAGCGGCTCCCCGACCGCGATCAGCGGCAAGGTCGGGCGCTATCTGACCAAGGGCAAGGGCTATTACGAGCACCTGCTGCGCGCTGTCGCCAAGGCCCACCGGATCGACCTTTCGAAGCCCTTCGCAGCCCTGGACGAGGACCAGCGCGCTCTGCTGCTGTTCGGACGGGGGGCGCGCGAGGCCTACAGCGTCGAGATCCACAAGGAAGGGCGCAATTTCGAGGCGCTCGAGACCTTCACCTCGGCCTGGGATGGTCTGTGCGGCGCGGTGGACGGCTGGCACAAGCGCAGCGAAGACCCCGAATGGCGCGCGATCCTCGAAGGGGTCATGCAGCGCCAGCCCTGCAAGGCCTGCCGCGGCGAGCGCCTGGCGCCCGCGCCGCGGGCGGTGGATCTCGGCGGCCTGCGGCTCCCGGAGCTGCTCGGGCGTTCGATCGAAGCCGCCCGCAGCTGGCTCGGCCAGCTGGAGCTGCCGCGCGACCGGGCGGCTGCGGTCGGACCCGTGGTGGGCGAGCTCGAGAGCCGCCTGGGTCTGCTCGAGCAGGTCGGATTGGGGTATCTGAGCCTCGATCGGGCCATGGACACGCTTTCGGGAGGCGAGGCGCGCCGCGTCAGGCTGGCGGCCAGCCTGGGCTCGCTGCTGACCGGCGTGTGCTACGTCCTGGACGAGCCGACGGTGGGCCTGCACGCCGCCGATGTCGATCGCCTGTGCGGGGCGCTCATGGCGCTGCGCGACCTCGGCAACACCGTGATCGTCGTGGAGCACGACGAGGAGCTGATGCGCCGGGCCGATTGGCTGATCGACATGGGCCCGGGCGCCGGCCGTTTGGGCGGGCAGGTCGTCGACGCCGGGACGCCCGCGGAGGTGATCCAGCGGGGCCGCGGCGCCACGGCGCGGGCCCTGCGCGGCGAATTGGCGCTGCTCCCGCGCCAGGCCGCCCGCTCCGCGGGACCCGAGATCGGCGTCGTCGGCGCGCGGCTGCGCAACCTGCAGGAGCTCGACTTCTCGGTGCGCTTCGGCGAGCTGACCGGCGTCTGCGGCCCCTCCGGATCGGGCAAGAGCACCCTGGTGCTGGAGTGCTTCGTGCCCGCCATGCGCGGCGAAAAGCCGGAGGGCCGCTGGAAGCGCGCCCTCGGTGCCCAGGGCGGCGGCCGGCGGGTGGTGCTGGTCGATGCGGCGCCGATCGGGCGCACGCCGGCCTCGATCCCGTCCACGGCCGCGGGCCTGATGGATCCGCTGCGCGAGCTCTTCGAGCGCACCCCGGAGGCGCGCCTGCTGGGGCTGACCGCCGCCAGCTTCTCGTTCAACAGCCCCAAGGGCCGTTGCCCGGCCTGCGAAGGCCGCGGGGCCATCCAGGTCGAGATGCAGTTCTTGGCGGACCTGTGGCTGACCTGCGAGGAGTGCGAGGGGCGCCGCTATCGGCCGGAGGTGCTGGCGATCAAGTACCGCGGGCGCTCGATCGCGGACGTGCTCGACCTGTCGATCTCCGAGGCGCGCGAGTTCCTGGCCCACCAGCCGAGCCTGGCGCGCATCCTCGGCACGCTCGAGGAGGTCGGCCTGGGTTACCTGGGCCTGGGCCAAAGCTCGACGACCCTCTCGGGCGGCGAGGCCCAGCGCATCAAGCTGGCCAGCGAACTGCTGCGCGCCGAAGGCAGCCAGGGCTCGGTGCTGGTGCTGGACGAGCCCAGCACCGGGCTGCACGCGGTCGACTTGGTGCCGCTGGTGGCCGTCCTGCAGCGCCTGGCCGAGCGCGGCGACGCGGTGGTGGTGATCGAGCACCACACCGGGCTGCTGGCGGCCTGCGATCGCCTGGTCGAGCTGGGGCCCGCCGGCGGCGCTGCTGGCGGGCGCCTGGTGGCCCAGGGCAGCGTGGCCGAGCTGGCGCGCGACCCGAATTCCCTGACCGGACGATTCCTGGAGGTGCGCCGCGAGCGCGTCGAGACAGCCGCCAGCCTGGCGCCCCGCGGCCGGCGGCGCGCCGCGCCGGAGAGCGCGGCAGAGGCCGGCGCCGAGCCCCGGGCTGCTGGCAGCGCGCGCACCGCGCAGGCCAAGGCGGCGGTCCCGGCGGCCGGGAGCGGGCGAGGCCGCGCCGCCGCCAAGGCCGGTCCGAAATCTGCGCCCAAGAGCGCCGCCAAAACCGCGACGAAGGCCGCTGCGAAGCCGGCGGCGAAGGCCGCGACGAAATCCGTGCCGAAGGCCGTGGCCAGCAGCGCGGTCAAGACCGCAGGCGGGGCCGCTCCGGCGCCGCGGCGTGGCCCCAAGGGCCGTGCCAAGCCCGGGGGAGGTGGCCGTCCATGAGGCCGGACAACCCCTTGATCGTGCAGTCGGACCGCAGCTTGCTGCTGCACACCGTGCGCGCGGTCGTCGATGGCTCGGGGCGGCCCCTCAAGGACGCCGCGGGCCAGCCCCTGACCGAGGAGCATCCGCGCTACGCCGAGGCCCGCGACGCCCTGGCCCTGTTCGCCGAGCTCGAGCGCAGCCCCGACTACCTGCACAGCTACAAGCTGACTCCGATCTCGGTCTGGAACGCAGCCGCCCTGGGCCTGACCGCCGGCGATGTCAAGCGCACCCTGGAGGACCTGGTCTGCGTGCCGATCCCGAATTCGGTGCTGGCCGACCTGGAGCGCTGGTTCGCGCGCTACGGCCTGTTCGGGATCGAACGGGCGGGGCCGCGCTTCCGCCTGACCTGCCGGGACCCGCAGGCACTCGCCGAGGTGCTCGGCCATCGCTCGGTGCGGGAACTGGTCGAGGTCGATGGGGACAGCGGCGCGGTCAGCTTGGACGAGCTGGGCCGCGGTCCGCTCAAGCAGGCCCTGATCAAGCTCGGGTTTCCCGTCGACGACCGCGGCGGCTACCTGGAGGGCGATCCCCTGGCGGTGCGCCTGCGCGGCGAACGGCGCGCCGGAGGAGCCTTCACGCTGCGGCCCTACCAGCGCTCGGCCGCCGAGGCCTTCCACCGCGGCGGCAGCGTGCTCGGCGGCAGCGGCGTGGTCGTGCTGCCCTGCGGAGCTGGCAAGACCGTGGTGGCCCTGGCCGCCATGGAGCTGGTCGGGACCAAAACCCTGATCTTGACCACCAACACCGTGGCGGTCCGTCAGTGGCGGCAGGAGCTGCTCGACAAGACCGAGCTCGAGCCGGAGCAGGTCGCCGAATACACCGGCGAATCGAAGCGCGTCGCGCCGGTCACGATCACCACCTATCAGATGCTCACCTGGCGGCGCTCGAAGACCGAGGAGTTCGAGCATTTCCGCCTGTTCCGCGAGCAGAACTGGGGCCTGGTGGTCTACGACGAGGTGCACCTCTTGCCGGCGCCGATCTTCCGGGTCACCGCCGAGCTGCAGGCGCGGCGCCGGCTGGGCCTGACCGCCACGCTGGTGCGCGAGGACGGCAAAGAGGACGAAGTCTTCTGCCTGATCGGGCCGAAGCGCTACGAGGTGCCCTGGAAGGTGCTGGAGGGCGGCGGATTCATCGCCGCAGCGCGCTGCGTCGAAGTGCGCGTGCCGCTGCCGGCCAGCGAAAAGCGCGCCTACGACGCCGCCGAGCTCAAGCAGAAATACCGCCTGGCCGCCGAGAACCCGAACAAACAGGAGGCCGTGCGCGCCCTGCTGGAGCGCCATCCCGGCGACCGCATCCTGATCATCGGGCAATACCTTTCGCAGCTCGAGGCCCTGCAGCGCTGTCTGCGCGCCCCGCTGATCACCGGCAAGACCCCCAATCCCGACCGTGAACGCCTGTACGCCGCCTTCAAGGCTGGCCGCGAGCCCGTGCTGATCGTCTCCAAGGTGGGCAACTTCGCCATCGACCTGCCCGACGCCAATGTCGCCATCCAAGTCTCCGGCACCTTCGGCAGCCGCCAGGAGGAAGCCCAGCGCCTGGGCCGCATCCTGAGGCCCAAATCGGACGGCTCCGGTGCGGTGTTCTATTCGCTGGTCACGCTCGGCTCGCGGGACCAGGAGTTCTCGCAGAAACGCCAGCTGTTCCTGACCGAACAGGGCTATTCCTACGAGATCGTCGAAGGCGTGCCTGCGATCGCGGGCGGAACGCCCCAGCCGCGCGGAGGCAACCGGTGAGCGAGAATTCCATGGGCCGCGACCCCGATCCCGTCGATCCCCTGCAGCAGGAGCTGTTCGCCGAGCTGGCCGAACTGCCCAGCGCCCGCCCGACCCAGGCCAGCCAGGTCTTCGCCAGCCTGGGGGACAGCCTGCGCAGCCGGAGCGACGGCGAGCTGTCGGAACTGCACGAGTTCTGGGCCCGCGGCGAGACCGGCAGCGGGCAGGTCCGCCTGGACCTCGAGCGCTGGATGTCCGACGGCAAGCGAGCCGCCGAGAGCATCGAGGTGCTCGGGCGGCGCCTGGGCGCCGTTTTGGAGAGCCTGCTGGCCGCGCCGGGTTATGGCTTGCCCCTGGCGGACTTGGCGGCCCGCAAAGAACTCGCCTACCTGAGCCCCTACGACCTGGAAGCCTGCCTGACGGCCCTCGAGCGCCGCGGGTTCCTGGTCAGCGTGCAGGGCAAGCGCTTCGACCAGCTCGGCCAGCGCCTGCTGGCCTTGCCGCGCGAGCTGGCCGAGGGCGTGCTGCGCGAACGGCGCGCACGCCGCCGGGGCATCTTCGACCTGGTGACCCTGCGGGGCTTTCTCGATCGTATGTACAGCGATCCGGCGCGCGCCGCCCGCACGAGCCCCGCGCGGGTGCGCGAACTCTACAAGCTCTACTCCGCCGAAGCCGGCGCCGTGGCGCGCATCGAGCGCCTGCCCGAGGGCCTGCGCGAACTGGTCGAGAAGGCGATCCTGGAATTCGGCGGCATCCTGCCCAAGTCCCTGTTCGAGCGCACCCGCACGGGCCTCAGCCATTGGAACGGCCGGCGCTGGCAGCAGCTGCTCGAGCAATCCCTGGTCGGGACCGTGCAACAGCTCGAGCTCTCGCGCTACGGCATCCAGCACGCCGACGACACGCTGGTGGTGTTCAACGAGGTCGCCCTGGCCTGGCTGCGCAAGCGCGCCGTGCCCAGCGACCCCGACCGGCCCCACGAGGAGCTCTCCCTGGGCGTCGACCAGATCACCAACGTCGCCCGCTTCCTGGCCTACATCCAGGAGAACGAGGTGCGCTACACGGTGCGCGGCGAGATCTTCAAGACCACCGAGAAGAAGATCCTGCAGCACCTGATCCCGAACCCCGGCCGCGAGCTGGAGCGCGAGCAGGTGCTCGAGTTCATCTACGAATTCTGCCGCAAGCACGGGCTGCTGGACGGCAGCGGGGAGCGCACCCTGGCCGCGACCTCGGAAGGCCGCTCGTGGGGCTCGCGCACGCTGCTCGAAAAGCTGCAGGCATTGCTCGATTATTCGATCGAGGAGCAGGGCGAGAACGGCGAGCCTTTCCATCAAGCGCGCCTGCGCCGCTTGCTGCTGCGCATGCTCAAGCGCATCGAGCCGGGCGTCTGGTACGACCTGATGTACCTGCCCTTCCTGGCGCGCAACCAGTACCTGGCCAGCCTGGAGGATCTGCGCGTCGAGGAGCGCTTCGCCGAGGACACCCAAGCCGGCGTCTACCATCCCTTCGAAGACTGCCAGCGCCTGGCCTGGAACCTGGTGCGCTGGGCGCGCCAGCGCCTGTACCTGTTGGGCATCATCGACCTGGGCTACGATTCGCAGAAGCGGCCGGTGGCCATGCGCCTGTCGCCCCACGGGGCGCGTTTGCTGGGCCTCGATCCGGAGCGCGAGCGCACCAAGCTGGCGGTCGGCAGCCTGATCGTGACCCCGACCTTCGAGGTGGTGCTGTTCAAGAGCGGCGACGACGCCGAGCTGATGCACGAGCTGGACCGCTTCGGGATCCGCGAGCGCGGCGGCGAGACGGTCGTGTTCCGCATCGAAGAGGCCAGCGTGCGGCGCGCCCTGGTCGAGGGCATGGGGCTCGAGCAGCTGCTCTTGACCCTCGAGTCGAACTCGCGCACGCCGGTGCCCCAGAACGTCAGCTTCTCGATCCGCGACTGGGCTCGCCGGGCGGGCCGCATGGTCCTCGACGAAGCCCTGGTGCTCTCCTGCGAGGAGGAGGACGCGCTCAGGCGCCTGCGCCAGGACCCGGGCGTGCGCGGCTACATCGCCGCCGACCTGGACGACAAGCGCGTGCAGCTCAAGGGCCGCATCACGCCCAAGCGCATGCGTGCGCTGCTGCGCGATCTGGGCTACCTGGTGGAGCTGGTCGCCGCATGAGCGGCCCTGTGCCGCAGCCTGGGCGCGGTGCGCTGCCGCCGCGCTTGGTCCTGCTCTCGCCGGGCGAGCTGACGCCCGCGGACTTGCCCGCCTTCGAACGCGAAGTGGCCGCACTGGCCGCGCTCCACGGGGCCCGGGCGCGCCTGGGGGTCGGCCTGTTGCTGCGCGAGGCGCTGCTCGAGGACCGCGCCTGCCTGGGGCTGCTCGAGCGCCTGAGACAGCGCCACGGCGAGCTGCCCATCGGGGTCCACGATCGCCTGCACCTGCTGGCTCCCGGGGTCTCGCAGGCTGCAGCCGCGCCAGCCGCGGCGGGAGCCGGCGAGCCGCGCGTCGGCCTCGAACGGCCCTGGCTGCACCTGGCGGCGCGCTCCCTGAGCCCGGCGCAGGCGCGCTCGCTCTTGCCGCAGGCCTGCCTCGGTTTCTCCTGGCACGCGGGCCAGACCCTGCCTGACCCAGAGGCCCTCGATTACGCCTGCCTGTCGCCGATTCGCGCCGTGCCGCACAAGGGGACGCCGATCGGTTTCGAAGCCCTGGCGATGGCCTGCCAGGGCGCGGCGCTGCCCCTGTGGGGCTTGGGCGGTTTGGAGAGCGGCGATGGGGCCTTGCTGCGCGCGGCCGGGGCGGCCGGGGCCTTCGTCAGCCGTGCGTGGCGGGCCGCGCTCGCGGCGGGTCGCCTGGAGGCATGGCTGGCGGACTTCGAGGACGGGCTGATGGGCTCGGGCAGGCCGTGAGCTGGAACGAAGCCCGCCTGCACCGCCACATCGGCTCGTGGCCCAAGCCGGCGATCCTGTGGGGCTCGAAGCTCTCCGACGGGGCGGTGCTTCGGCCCCTGCGGGGTGCTCCCGTGCTGTGCAGCGACCAGGTCATCGGCGGGGTCCACGTGGAGCTGGACGCGCCCCCGCGGCAGATCGGGCGCAAGGCGGCCGCGCGGGCGCTCTCGGACCTGGCGGCCTGCGTGGCTTGGCCGCGGGCCCTCGAGTGCTCGCTGCGCGCGCCAGCGGAGACATCACAGGCCTGGATCGTGGCCGTGCTCGCCGGCCTGCGGGCCGAAGCGCAGCGCCATGGGGCCGCGCTGGTGGGCGGCGACCTGGCGGCGGCGCCGGGGCCCTTCGGCCTGACCGTGACCGCCCTGGGAGAGTTCCGGGGGCCCGGCCGGCCGCCGGGCCGCGATCGACTGCGGGTCGGGCAGGCGCTCGTGTTGACCGGCCCGGTGGGGGGCTCCCTGCTCGGCCGTCACCTGCGCATCGAGCCGCGCTTCGCCGCCGGCCGCGCCCTGTTCGAAGCGGGAGCGCGCGCGCTGATGGACGTTTCCGACGGGCTGGCGCTGGACCTCTCGCGCCTGGCGCGCGCCTCGGGGCTCGGCATCCGGCTCGAGGCCGTGCCGATCCACCGCGACGCCCGACGACGGGCCCGCTCCAGCGGGCGCTCGGCCCTCGAGCACGCGCTCGGGGACGGCGAAGACCACGAGCTGCTCGCCGGGCTGCCGCCCCGGGCGGCGCGGGCCCTGCTCGAGCGCGGCCTGCCGGATTGCCCCGCGGCGGTGCGCATCGCCACGGTGGTGGCGCGGCCCGGTTTATGGCTGGCGCTCGAAGGGCAGCCTCCGCGGCGCTGGGATGGGCGCGGCGGCTACCTGCATGGCCAGGAGCGCCCGCGATGAGCCCGCTGGAATTCGAGTTCGATCTGCCGGATGCCGAGGCGACCGTGGCGCTGGGCGAGGCCCTGGGGCAGCGTTTGCCGAGCGGCGCGGTGCTGGCGCTGGAGGGCGAGCTCGGGGCCGGCAAGACCACCTTGGTGCGCGGCTTGGCCAGCGGCCTCGGCATCCCTGGCGACGAGGTGTCGAGCCCCACCTACACGCTGATGCACCAGCACAGCGGACGGCTCGAGCTGCTGCACTTCGACGCCTGGATGGCGGCCCGCGAAGGCGCCTTGCTGTCCGCCGGCGGCCGGGAATGGCTGGAGTCCCAGGGCGTGGCGGCCATCGAATGGGCCTCGAAAGTGGCCGCTTTCCTGCCGCGGCCGCGGCTCGAGCTCGGCCTCGAGCCGACCCGGCTCGGCGGCCGGCGGGCGCGCCTGACCCTGATCGAGGCGCCGCCCGGGGCGGGGCCCGCCCAGCTCGAGCTCGAGGCCCGACTGCGGGCGGTCCTGGGCGCCGACCTGCCCGGCAAGCGGCCGGCGGGCGCCCCGCCGGACCCAGCGGCTCCCTTGGGGCGGCCCGGGGCCCCCGGGGAGCCGGGGGAGCCGACGGCCGAGGACCCGGCCCAGGCCGGGGGGCGATGAACCCATGGGGCTGCCGGGCGTTGGGAGGCGATCGTGAGGCCTGAGTGGGAAGCGTCGCCCGATCCCTTGACGCTGCTCCAGCAGGGCCAAAGCGCCGCCTTCGAGACCTTCGTGACCCAAGCCAGCGCCACCTTCCTGGGCTTCTTCCGCCGCCTGGGGGCCCAGCCGGGCGAAGCGGAAGACCTGACCCAGGAGCTGTTCCTGCGGCTCCTGCGGGCCGCCGGCTGGTACCGCTCCGACGGCCGCTTCTCGGCCTTCTGCTTCCGGATCGCGCGCAACCTGTGGATCGACCAGGAGCGGCGCCGGGCGGCGCGGCCGGTGCCCCGACCCGGGGAGGCCGAAGAGGCCGAATGGCCCGATCCGCGCAGCGACGAGCAGCGCCCCTGGGAAGCCCTGGATCTGGCCGAGCAAGGCCAGCGGCTGCTGAAGGCGCTGGAGGAACTCTCCCCGGCCCACCGCCTGGCCTTCGAACTGGCCATCGTCCAAGAGCGCCCCTACGCCGAGATCGCCGCGCTGCTCGAGATCCCGGTCGGCACGGTCAAGTCGCGGGTCTTCTACTGCTTGAAGCATCTGCGCACCCGCCTGGCGCCCGCCGAGTCCGACGCCGAGCCGCCCGCAAGGCCCCACCCATGAGCGACCACGACAAGTCCGACCCGAGCGGGGAAGTCTGGCGCCCCGAGGATTGGCAGCATTTCGGGGCCGAGCTGCGCCGCGCTGCGAAGGCCCTCGATGGGGACCCCGGGGCGGTCCTGCGGGTGCGCGCGCGCCTCGACGCGCAGCTCGAATCCGGCGAATCGCCGCTGGAGCCGATCTGGGCCGGCTGGCCCGTGTGGCGCGAACGGCTAGCCCGTTCGGTGCTGCTGCGCCTGGTCGCGGCCAGCGTTCTGGTGCACCTGCTGGCCCTGCCGGTGCTGGCCTACCTGTGGTGGCGGCCCGAGCGTCCGCCCGTGCAGCTCGGTTACCTGCCGGTGGCCGCGGAGCTGTCGCCGACGCCCGCCGAGCCCGACCTGCGCCCGCAGCCGCTGCCGCATCCGCCGGCGCTCCCGTCGCCGGAGCTCGACCGCGTCGAGGCCCTCGAGACCCGCCTGCGGCTGGACCGCTTCCGGCGCGCCCAGCTGGAGCCGGCCCCGCAGCCCGGCGCGTCCGCAGAGCAGAGCCCAGAGCTGCGCGAGCTGACCGCGTTGGCCGCCCGGCGCCTGGGGCTGGCGAATGCTCTGCCCGCGGCGGCCGCGCCGGAACTGTTCTGGGCGCGCTGGTCGCTGTCGATGCAGCTGGATCTCGATGCCTACGCGGAGCTCGCCCGCGCCCAGCTCGAGCGCGACGGCGGCGAGCTCGAAGCCCTGGCCGCGCGCCTCCGGGCCGCCTTGGCGCAGC
>JBIKLM010000055.1:0-13955 GCA_044359835.1 Planctomycetota bacterium | reverse complement strand
ACCACCTCAGGTGCCTGCTGGGCCGTGAGGCGCACCCGCAGCCGACCGCGGGTGCCGGGGAGGAGCACCTCGCCAGCGTCGCCGCTCACCTGAAGGTCGGGCAGACCTCGGTCGGCCCACAGCACCTCGACGCCCACCTGGACGAGCTTGGCGAGTCGGTCATGGTGTTCCGGGCCGGCAGGGAACCAAAACCGGCGGAGCGCGCTGCCGGGCGGCGGGCCGGCGCTGACGTGCATCAACGCCCCGCTAGATCCCTCGGTGAGACGGGCATTGGCTGGCTCCCACCGCACCGCCGCCGACGCAGGCACCTCAGGCACATCGAACGGTCGCTCGCGCGCCGGGCGCCAAGGGGATTGGCGGCCACCGGACCACGCCTCCTCGGTCGCCTCGTGCCAGAACAGGCGCAGGAAGGTCTGCCGAAGCGCCTCGGCTTGGGTCGGATCGAGCCGGAGGATGAAGCCTCCTCCGATCCAGAGGCGCGCCTCGGTCCCCGCGTAGACCGCAGAAGCCGGGACCTCGGCGAGGCGCCGGACCAGAACCCGAGGGGATTGGAGCACCTGGCCGTCGGCCTGGTCCTTGCCCCATCCCGGCCCGACGAGCGCGTACACGCGCGCACCGGCCGCCGCGTGGGCGAGCAGCGCGGCGCGCGCATCCTCGCTTCTGTTTCCGAGCAGGACGAGGGCCGGCGCGTTGCCGGCGGGACTCGCGCGGCCTGGCGTGCGCGTCAGCCACGCACCGTCCGTCCAATTCGGCTGGCCCGTGGCCCCACCGATCCACGCGGTAGCCAGGCGCGCGTCGGCTCGTGGCTCGACGCGGTGTCGGGCGAGGCGCTGAATGGGTCCCTGCATCATCGTCCACCCCCTGCGATCCACTGGCGCAGCGCGGGCTCGAGCTCATCGGCGCTCACGCGGGTCGCCGCGAGATCCTTCCACCGCAGCGGCGTCTCCGGGCCGGAACCCTTCACGTCGGCGCGCGCGTGGATGGGGCTGTTGCTCAAGTGCCAGCCGAAGCCCTGGCCCTGACCGGGGAGCACGAGCAGGTATCGGTCATGCGGCAGGCTCCGGCCGAACACCTCGCGGTAGCTGCGCGGGGCCACGCCGGTTATCGTCTGCACCTTCTTGAAGTCCGCCTCCTCATCGCCGGTCCACACGTCCACCGCGACGTTGGGAGTTGCCGCGCGCAGGGCTGCGACGAGGAGCTTGAGCGCGTCGAGGTTGTCGTCGCCACGGACGTAGCGGTCGCAGAGCAGCACGCGCCGAGGAGCGACGCCGGAGAGCAGGCGGTCCACGAGCTTTCGCATCGACCACCCTCCCCGGTAGGGGATCCTGACCACGCCGGGCGGCTCGGTGGCTACGATCGGAGCCGGAGAGCCGATGCGGAGCGGGCCGAGGTCGTCCGAGGCGGCCGGGAACGGCGAGAGGTCCACCGGCGCGGCCAGGGACCAGAACCGCTCCGGG
This sequence comes from Planctomycetota bacterium, assembly GCA_044359835.1. GTDB lineage: Bacteria > Planctomycetota > UBA1135 > UBA1135 > JBIKLM01. The sequence goes on along the minus strand of JBIKLM010000055.1, from coordinate 12,498 downwards.
TCCTTGCTCGCCTGCGTCAGCAGGTCGTCGTGCGATGGCAGAGTGGGCGCGAAAGTCTCAAGCGGCGTGTCCTCGGTGAGCTGCGCGAACTGCTCGCGGACCTCGGCGGGGCTCCGGTAGCCGGGCTTCGCGGACAGGTGCCGGTCGAAGCGGGCCATCGCCCACCGCTGCGCGTCCTGCGCCGAGGCAGGCCCCACGGGCACGTCCTGCAGGGTGACGTTCTCGTAGACGCCCTTGCCGGGGATCTCGACGCGACGGAGCGCGAGGGTCTTGCGGAAGGTGTCGAGCTCGCCCTCCGCGAGCCCGTCGAACGCGACCGCGAGGCGTCGGTCACCCGCCTGCCAGCGCCCGAAGGACGACAGCGGCCCCGTGGCCCAAGTCGAGGCGAGGTTCCAGAGGTCGAGGCCATCGGACTCGGGCTCGTGCTGCATCGGCCGCATGGCGTGCTTGCCGTTGCCCTCCGGAGCCTCGATCATGCCGTCGAGCTGCCACTGGTCCCGCGCCTGGTCGAAGTCGAGCGTCCAGCGCAGCCGGCACGTCGCCCTCGTCTCTCTGATGAGGCCGCCGGGCTGTCCGTGGTTCGTCGGAAAGTCGCGGACCATGAACCGCTCCTTCCCGTCGCGCACGGAGCGGAACACCTTGCCGCGATCGGGGTCCACCGCGAGCGGCTCGATGGACCCGTACCGCGGGTCGCGGGTCGGCGCGAGCCGCTCCACGGCAAGCACCCGCCGACCGAGGACCGGATGCTGGGCGAGCCACAGGTCGTAGACGCCCTGCTCGGGCACCGGCGCCTCGTCGGCGTCGGCCACGTCCTCACCCAGCGCCGTCAGCCCGCCGCGCCCGTCGCACAGGCCGAGCATCCGGCACCAGGCGATGACGTTGTTCGCGCCCGCGTCCTGTAGGCCCGAAAGGGCGGACTGCACGACGGCGGTGGTGATCCGGTTGCCGTGCTCGCGCGCGGCGCGGCATAGCAAGCCCAGCTCGGGCCGCCGCTCCATCCAGGCCATCTCGGCGAACACCGCGACGCGGCTTACGCCGATCTCGGTGGTCAGAACTACTCTCATCGGCTTGCGCGCCTCCACCGCCGGACTTCCTGTTCCTCGATCAAGGGCGTTCGACGCGCGAGCTCCTCCAACTCGGAGATCCGGCAGTCGCCGAAGTAGTCGGCCTTGCCGAACACCACGAGCTGCTGCCGCGCGCGCGTCACGCCGACGTTCAACCGGTTCGGGCTGTCGAGGAACCCCACCCGCCGCGTGTTCCGCATCGAGAGCATCACGAGGTCCGCTTCACGCCCCTGGAAGCGGTCCACCGTGCCGCACACGATCTCGACGGGGGCGTCCCGGACCATGAACCGCGTCTTGCGGTCGTCCTGGGTGACCTCCCGGAGCATGTCGGAGATCGCGCGCTCCTGCTTCACGTAGAAGCAAAGGCAAGCGACCTCCCACACGCGCGGTAGGTCCCGCGCGGGCGGCCCCTTCCGCCGCGCCCAGGCGATGAAGTCACGCAGCACGGCGGCCATCGCGTTGATCTCGTCACCGTTCACATCGCCCTGCTCGCGACCATCGACGTGCGCCCACACCCGGCGTGCCCGGAACTGCCCGAAGTCCCAGCCGAGCTTCGCGTCGCGGATCTGGATGGTGTTCGCGTCGCGGAGGGCCTGCCCCTCGTAGATGACCTCGCGAGAGAACGAGGCGATCTCGGCGTGCATCCGGTGCTGGTAGGTCAGGCTCTCGAACCGGGCGGCGAAGTCCGCCGGCTGGGTGGCGTTCAAGCCGGCGGTGAGCGCGCTGCGTCGCTGCGCCCGGTCCACGCCGATGCCCTCCTGCAGGACCTCCAAGATGCTCGGGAGCCCAATGTCTTCGATCTCGGCGATGGGCTCCTCGATGCTGACTGCGACTGGCTGAAGGTGGCCGAGGTCGTCGCGGAGGCGCTTCCGCTCGCGCTCGTTGCGGCTGTGCCGGAGCTCGTGCAGACGGGTGAGCCGCCAGGCGATCTCCTGCGCCAGGTCGTTGCGACGGAGCCAGTCCGCCTCGCACGCCTGGGCGTCAGCGAAGGTGGTCACGTCCTCCCGTCGGGACTTCCGCTCCTGATACGACCGCTCCAGAGAGCCGGCCCGCTGGAGCCACCACGCCTGCCGCGTCAGCAGCACGTTGCCCTCGACGAGGGGACCGCCCGTCCCCGAGAGATCCTCGGCGGCCAGCAGGTTGGCGGGTAGGAGGTCGGCCACCTCGCCGATGAGGTCGTCGCCGACCAACACCCAATCGGCTGCCGCCAGCCGCAGCGCCTCGGCCTTGCCCGCGCGGATCTGCGCCACCGTCACTACGTCCACCGGCCCGCTCGACGGGCCGCCCTTGGCGACGACACGAACGACGGACAGGTCCGGGGCAGGCTCGGTTTCGAGCTCACGCGCGATCCACTCCAGCACGCCGGGCCGCTCGACGAGCAGCCAGCGCATTCCTGGCTGACGCAGCCGTCGCTGGATGAGCCGGAACAACAGGAGGCACGCCCGCTGATGATCGGCCGGGAACACGGGCTTGTCGTTCTCGTCCACGAGGTCGCGGAGGTTGGCGACGATATCGGCCCGGTCGGCGAAGGGCGGGAGCTGCCGCACGTCGCCGACGACGATCCACCGTTTTGCCATGAGAGCCGGGACCAGGAACTCCTGGATGAGTGTCTTGCTGGCCTCGTCCACGATGAGCATGTCCCAATGGGGCATCGTGGTGATTGGCCGCTCCCACACCTGCAGGTCCTCGTCGCGGCCCCGGAACAGCGGGTGGTTCACGATGCCCATCGTCGTGCCGCAGGTGAGGTTGGCAGCCATGATGACGGTGCGCTCGGCCATCTTCTCCAGCTCGGCGTCGCCGTACTTGCCCATCGCCGGCTGCCGCCGCCACGCGGCAACCAGCGCGTTCACCCGCTCGTCGAGCTGGGTGGCCTGCACCTTGTCGTCCACCTTATCGAGCTTGCCGATCCGCACTGCGTCGATCGGCGAAGCGGACTCCAGCAGCCGCTCCAGCACGTTGTCGATCGCGACGTGCGTGGAGGCGCAGAGGAGCACGCGCTCGCCCTTCTCGACGAGCTGCTGGACGATCTCGCAGATCGCGGTGGTCTTTCCCGAGCCCGGCGGACCTTCGAGGAAGGCGAAGTCGGGGCTACCGAGCGCCTTCTGGACGAAGGAACGCTGCTCGTCGGTGCCGCTTCGGGAGGCGTCGGTGAGCGCCCGCCAGCCGTCGTCGGGCAGGCAGGCCGGGTTCACGCGCGGCCAGCGCGCGTGCTGCGGGTCCTCGCACAGCCGGAGGAGCCCCTGGTGATGCGGGAGAGGGCCGTCGGAGAGCTGCCGCAGCGCCCGCTTCTGGAGGTAGAGGTTCCGCAGGTCCACGGGCAGGTAGAGGGTGGAGCCGTCCGGCGGGTAGCGGTCGAGGAGGAGTTGGTAGCGGTCCTGATCGACATTCTTGACCTTGAAGGTCGTGTCCTTGCGACGGCGTTTCTCTGTCAGCACCTCGCTCACGTCGCCCTCGCAGAAGGCCGCGCGGGGGTCGAGGAACTCGTCGGCCTCCGAGGACTCGGGGGGAAGAAGCTGAATCCAGCAGCCTCGCCGTCCGGCCGAGCCGACCTCGTGCCAGCGGTAGCGGACGCCGTTGTCCCCCTTGAGGAGGCCGTCGGCGGGTGACTCCTCGGCGCGCAGCATCCCGCCGCCCAAGTCGAAGGACGCGCCGTTGCGGTCCACCACGCGGCGCAGACCTTCCGATGCCGGCAGCGCCTCGGCCTCGACCTCCTCGCCGTCCACCACGAGATCGCAGTCGCCTAGGTTGCCTTCGACGAGGAGCAGCCAGTGCCGGTCGTCGCCGTCGGCACGCGGAGGAGCGACGAGCTTCAACGGGCGTCCCTGGAGGTCGGTGACCTGGGTTGGCGGCGGTGGCGCCGCCTCTTGCTTCACGCCGCTCTCGACCATGCACCAGAGCACGCGGTCGCTGGGAAGGAGAGGCGGATCCGCGCGGACCAGCAACCCGTCCTTGGTCTTGGTGGCAGCCTCGAAACGAACGGCCACACCGCGCGTGGGCACGAACCCCGTCTGCGTGAGGTCGGGTGACTTGTCCGCCGGCCAGTCCGCAAGCAACACGCCGGGTAGCCGGCGCGGGACGCGCAACAGGCTGTCAGCCGGCTCGAGCCGGATCGACAGCAGGTTCCGCACCCGCTCCCACGGGAGCTGGTAGCGGGTCTGCCGCTGCTTCGCGGTGTGGATGGCCTGGCCGAGGAAGCGGTTGAACGGCCGCAGCACGTTCTCCGCCTGGCTCATCAGCGGCGGCGCGACCTTCGGGTGGCCGGCGGTCGCGTGGAAGAACAGCACCTTCACGAGCGAGCACCAGGGATGAACGGGTTGCGGGTGGCCTCCTGGCGCAGGCGGGGGGCGGTAGCCTCAGGGTTCTCCTGGGGCAGCGCCTCCGGCGGTTCGCCGGCCGCGAGCCGGGCGCGGACCTTCGCCCACTGACGCAGGCTGTCGATCTGGTCGCGCATGGTCCGGGAGAGCGGGAAGGTCTTGTCGAGCGCACGGGCGATGTGGTCGGAGTGCAACTCGCGGCTCTCGGCGAAGGCGTCGTACAGGCCCTCGCGCACCGCCTCCTCCAGCTCCGCGCCCGAGAAGCCGATCGAGCGCGCCGCGAGGTCGGCGAGCGCGAAGTCCTTGGGATCGCGCCGCTTCTTCTTGAGGTGGATGGACAGGATTTCCTCGCGGACAGCCCGCGTCGGCAGGTCCACGAAGAAGATCTCGTCGAAGCGGCCCTTCCGAAGCAACTCGGGCGGGAGCATGTCGATGCGGTTGGCGGTCGCGACGACGAACACCGGGTCCTTCTTCTCCTGCATCCACGTCAGCAGCGTGCCGACGACGCGCGCGGTTGTGCCTCCGTCGGTCTGGTCGGAGCTACCCATGCCGGCGAGGCCCTTCTCGATCTCGTCGATCCACAGGACGCAGGGCGCGAGCGCCTGGGCCACCTGAAGCGCGGTGCGGATGTTGCCTTCGGATTGTCCAACGATACCACCGAACACCTTGCCCATGTCGAAGCGGAGCAGCGGGAACTGCCAGGTCGCCGCGATGGCCTTTGCTAGGAGGCTCTTGCCGCAGCCCTGCACACCCAGCAGGAGAACGCCCTTGGGGGCGTCGAGGCCGAAGTCACGCGCGCCCGCACCGAACGCCCGCCCGCGCCGGTCGAGCCACTCCTTGAGCCGATCGAGCCCGCCAACGTCCGTCATGCGGGCATCGGTCGGGTAGTACTCCAATACCTCGCTCTGCTTGATGATGCGCTCCTTCTCCTGGGCCACGAGGGGTACAGCCCCATGGTCGAGTCGCCCGAGCGCCGCTGCCGCCTTGCCGAACGCCAGCCGGGCCTCCATCACCGTCAGCCCGCGCGCGGCATCGAGCAGCGCCTGGTCCGCCGAGGCGCGCACGCCCAGCGCTTTCGCCACGTCTTTGAGCACGACGTCCAGATCGCCGACACCGGGAAGTTCGAGTTGGATGGTGGGGATCTCCTTGCGCAGGTCAACGGGCAGGCCGGGCAGCGGCGTGGACAGCAGGACAATCTTGCGTGGAGCGGCCGGCAGTCGGGCGATCTCTCGGAGCCAACGCAGAACCTGGTGGTGCTCCTCGCGCAAGAAGGGCTGAAAGTCCTCGAGCAACCAAAGCCCTGGCTGATCCGAACCGTGAATATCCTGGAGGAGCTGAAGCGGGTCCATCGAATCTGAGTCCGCAATCGCTTCGTGGCCATCAGGGTCCCGCCTCACCAGCCCCTTGGACTGGCTCCAAATCCAAAGAGGGAGACTCGAATCCTTGGCAAGGCCAATGGCAATGCCCTGGACACGTTCCCACTCGTACGAAACCAGCTGTACCAACGTGGCTTCCGCACAAGTCAAGAGCTTGAGGTCTTCAAAAGCTTTCATGGCGATCCGACTAGTATCCTAAGCCCATACTGCCCCTGGCTCCGAATGCTGCGGCAGCATGGCCTCGTAGACCGCCGTGATCTGGTGGGGCAGGGGGTCGACGAGGGAGGTATGCACCGCCAGGAGCGGGTCGAAAAGGTGCGCCAGTCGGATTCGATGGGCCTCGGCCACCAGCCGGTACAGAGCGCCATCGCCGTCAAAGCTCCAGGGACGGCCCTCTTGGACGACTTCAAGTCTCGGCTCGTCTTCCCGGTAGAGAAGTTGCTCGCTGACCCGACCATCGGGGGCACGGTAGACCAGGGTCAGGGCATTGGATCCGTGCCACTGAACCTGGACCACGGTCGCATGGCCATTGGGGAGGAGGCCGCGGACGACGGCGTCGGGGCGGAGATCTTCGAGCTGCAAGGCGAGGTGGCGAGAGGGCTGGTCTCCAGTGTATGACGAAGAGTAGGGCCTCGAACCTGAAGCCAGGTGATGTGCGGGTTGCTGGCGAGGGCTTGCAGCGAGTCCGCCGAAGTTGAGGTGCGGACAAAATCCCGGAGTCAGCAAGCCCCTCAAAGAGGATCAAAGTCTGACCGCAGAAAAGCGCCCCCCAGGCCGCGGGGGCGGCCGGGGGGCGCGGGGGGCCGGGGAAGCCCAGGGGGGTCGGGGAGCCGGCGGGGTCGGGGTGCCGGCGGGATCGGAGGGCGGGGACCCGGGGCTTACTGGTGCACGAGCTGGAGCGACCAGGAGAGCAGGGAGCCCAGGTCCTGGGTGGCGGAGTCGACCATGCGCAGTTGCCAGGTGCCGTTGGGGGTCTTGCCGTTCAGGGCCGTCAGGGGCTGGGCCGGGGCGGTCACGGTGTCGAAGGTGGTGTTGACGTTGTCGGCGCTGCCGCCGGTCTTGTTGTGCAGGATCACCGCCGTGCCGTCGGGGTGGATCAGCGTCACCGTCAGGTCGCCCTTGTAGGTGTGGCTGATGTTCACGGAGACGTTGACGTCCACCAGGGTTCCCGAGAGGTTCGCGACCGGCAGCAGGGAGGTCACGCCGGTCAGGTTGTTGTCGGGGATCGCCTTGGGCACGTCGCTGGCCACGGCCAGGGAGGTGATCGGGCCCGAGCTGGTGCCGCCGGTCTTGAGGATCAGCGCCCAGGCGGTCAGGGTGCCGACGTCCTGGTTGGCCGAGTCCACGGCCCGCAGGCGCCAGGTGCCGTTGGGGTTTTTGTTGTTGAAGGCCGAGAGGGCCTGGGCCGGGGCGGTCAGGGTGTCGAAGGTGGTGATCACGTTGTCGGCGCTGCCGCCGGTCTTGTTGTGCAGGATCACCGCCGTGCCATCCGGATGGATCAGGCTGACCGTCAGGTCGCCTTTGTAGGTATGGCTGATCGAAACGCTGACGTCGACCTCGGTCAGGTTGCCGGTCAGGCCGGAAACGGCCAGGTTCGAGGTCGCGCCGGTGGTGTTGTTGTCCGGAATCGCCTTGGGCACGTCGGTGGCGTTGATCGTGATCGCGCTGCCCCCGCCGCCGCCGCCGCCCCCACCGCCGCCGGTGCCGGCCGCGTTGACCGCCGCGAAGGCGTTGACCTTGCCGAAGCCGTACAGGTTCGAGAAGCCGTTCACGTAACCGCCGCCGGCCGTGTCGATCTTGTCGGCGGTGCTGGTCAGGACGTTGTAGACCTGGGCGCGGGTCAGGGCCGGGTTCTGGCTGATCACCAGCGCGCCCACGCCGGCCGCCAGCGGGCAGGCCGAGCTGGTGCCGCCGAAGGTCGAGGTGTAATTGCCCGAGGAGTAACCCGCGGTGCCGGTGCGGTCGGTGGTCCAGATGCCGCTGGTCACGCCGCCGTTGGAGGGCGCGCAGATGTCCAGGGAAGGTCCGAAGTCCGAATAGGACGAGCGCCGGTCCTGGTCGGTCGAAGCGCCCACGGCGATCACGCCGCTGTACTTGGCGTAGCCGTCGAGCTCGACGCTCTCGTTGCCGTTGCCGGAGGCGAAGAAGATCACGCAGCCCAGGCCGCCGCGGCCGGTCGCGTTGGCGTCGTCGATGGCCGCCTTGACATTGGCGGGCAGCGGGTAGTTGATGCCGGTGCCGTCCGGCGGCCCCCAGGAGTTCGACAGGATCGCCGCGCCGTTGTTCTTGGCCCAGGCGATCGCGTTGCCCTCCATGGTGTTGGTCATGCCGGCGCCCACCAGGCGGATCGGCATCAGCTTGCAGTTCGGCGCGATGCCCGACAGGCCCACGCCGTTGTCCTGGCGCGCCACGGCCACGCCCGCGCAGGCCGTGCCGTGGTTGTCGCCGGTGCCGGAGGGCAGCGGGGTGGCGTCGTTGCCCAGGAAGTCGAAGCCGGGCACCGCATTGACGCTCAGGTCCTGGTGCGTGTATTCGACGCCGCCGTCGATGATCGCCACGACCACGCCGGCGCTGCCCTTTTGCAGGTTCCAGGCCTCGGGCGCGTCCACGTCCGCGTCGACCTTGGAGCCGCCCTGGCCGGTGGCGTTGAGGTGCCACTGGCTCGGGTAGGTCGGGTCGTTGGGCGTGTAGCGCTGGACGCGCTGCAGCACGAATTCGGGCAGCGACCAGTCGAACAGGCCGCTTTCCATCAGCTCCGCGGACAGGCCCAGGGCCGTGCGCTGCGTGCCGCGCGGCAGCTCGAGCACGTAGCCCTCTTCGACGTACGGGATGGCCTCGACGATCGCGAGGCCCGCGGGCGCCGCCAGCGCCTCCAGCTGCTGCCGCGTGGTGTGCTTGGCGAGCGAGACCAGCAGCCGGTTGGTCAGGCCCAGCAGCTCGCCGGTGCGCAGCACCGCCGGCTGGGCGAAGACCACGCGCGCATCGGCCTCGAGGGCCGCGCGCAAGCGCAGGATCTCGCCCTGCCCGAGGCCGCCGCGCAGGGGCGCGTAGGTCCAGCCCTGCTCCGAGAGCTCGAGCTGGCCCAGGCGCTCGACCGCCACCTCCGCATGCCCGGCCAGCAGGCTGCGCGCCGCCGCCGCGTCGACACCGGCCGCGAAGCGCACCGACAGGCGCCCGGCATCGAGCTCGACCGGATAGTGATCGGCGCCGTTGTAGTAGCGCCACTCGCCCGCGCCGAGTTGGGCCGCCGGTCCGTGCGCCGAGCGCAGGGCTGGAACGCCGGCGAAGAGGGCCAGGGCCAGGAGGCCGGTGGGCAGCAGGCTGTGGAAGCGGGCGCGGGAGCCCGCGGGGGGGAGCGGTTGCATGCGTGGAGCAGGAGACCGGGAGGGGAACGGACCGCGGCGCCCCGTGCGCCGCGAGGCCGATCTTGGCGCGTGCACGCCGGAGCGCAACGGCTCCCCGAAACCGGGATCCAGCCCTGCGACCGGAGCTGGCTTACACTTTCGATACAAAGCCGCTTCCATCCGCGGCTGCGCGGCTGGCCGTCACACTTTCAGCACCCGTTGCCCCGATGTAGATCAGGACAAACGGGAAATTCGGGGCTTGCGGGGCGCATGTCGGCACGGGAGCCCGAGGAATTGCTGGAAGGCTCGCGGGCACGCTGCCAGCGAGCTGGCCCAGGCCCTCGACCCCCGTCGTTGATCGCGCCGCTGCCCCCAAGGGGGAGCAGCCTGGGCGACGCCGGGGCGCAAAAAACCCCCAGGGGTCCAGTGGGAGACCCGAGCGATGACCGGAGCCCGTCGTGCGCGCTCGATCGAATTCCTGGAGACGCGCAGCCTCGAGCGGCCAGGGCGCGGAACGGACCGCCGCTGCGAGCCCGCGTGGTCAGCGGGGCGGCCGAGGAGATGCGCTATCGTCGGCGGCGCCATGCCCCCCCTGCCGCCGCCCGTGCCCGACTCCGATCCCAGCGCCGTGCAGCGCCTTGTGGCCATGCTGCACGTGGTCGACGTGAGCCGCAGCGTGGCCTTCTATCGCCATCTGGGCTTGGTCCGACGGGGCGAGCATCGGGTGCACGGCCAGCTGGTCTGGGCGCACCTCGGCAGCGCGCCCGCGGAGCTGTTCCTGGCGCGCGCCAGCGGCCCCATCGACGCGGCACAACAAGCGGTGCTGCTGTACCTCTACAGCGACGATCTCGCTGGGCTCCACCGGCGCCTCCTGGCCGCCGGGCTCCACGCCGCCCCGCCCTTCGACCCGGAGAAGGGCCCGCCCCCGACGCCGCCGCTTGCCAGCGGCCGCGTGTACCCGATCGTGCCGCGCTTCTACATGCCCGCGGGCGAGCTGCGGGTCGAGGATCCCGACGGCTACGTCCTGCTGGTCGGGCAGCTCGACTGAAAGCTGGGGAACCGATCGCCCCCCAGCGCAGCGCGGGCAAAGAGCCCCGCATTCCGCGGGCCTTCGGGCCGATTCCGGCGCGCGGCCCAGGTGCCTGGCCCCGGGGCGCGTCGAGCCAGGCAGCCCCAGGTTCCCGGCCTGGGGCTTGCAGCGCGGGCCGCAAGGTGCGAGAGGGGGCCCATGAGCCGTGCCAAGGACGAGCTGTCCGGACCGACCCCGGGGCCACAATCCCTGGGGATCCCGCTGCCCGCCCCGCTGGCGGAGCGCACGCGGGCGCTCGGATCCGCGGGGCCGCGCGGAGCGGGCGAATTCGTGCTGTATTGGCTGCGCACGGCCCAGCGCGGGCATCAGAACCCGGCCCTGGAGGCCGGCCTGGCGGCAGCGGCGGCCCTCGATCGGCCGCTGCTCGTATATCAGGGGCTGAGCGAGCGCACGCCCTTCGCCAACCTGCGCCAGCACCGCTTCATCCTGGAGGGCGCCCGGGACCTGGCGGCGGAGCTGGCCCAGCGTGGCATCGCCTACGCGCTGCACGTGGAGCGCCCCGGGCAGCGCGGCCGGGTGCTCGCCGACCTGGCCCGGCGCGCGGCCCTGCTGGTCAGCGAGGACTTCCCGCTGGCGCCCCTCTCGACCTGGGCGGCGCGCCTGGCGCGCGACAACCCGCTCTGGCTGGTGGACACGGCCTGCGTGGTGCCGATGCGCCTGCTCGGGCGGCGCTTCGAGCGCGCCTTCGACTTCCGCCGCGCCAGCGAGCGCCTGCGCCGCGAACGCCTGGTGCCCTGGACCCTGGAACAGACGCCGCGCCACGCGCCCTTCGCCGGCGACCTGGGTTTCGAGCAGGTCGACGTCATCGCCGCCGACCTCGAGGCCCTGTGTGCCGCGGCCGAAATCGACGCGGCGGTCGCCCCGGTCCCGGGTCAGCGCGGCGGCTCGCGCGCCGGTTATGCGCGCTGGCAGGCCTTCCTGGAGCATGGGCTGGCGCACTACGCGGAGCGCCGCAACGACGCCCTGCAGGACGGCACCAGCCGCCTGTCGCCGTACCTGCACTTCGGCATGGTTTCGCCGCTGCGCATCGCTGTGGAAGCCGCGCAGAGCGGGCGGCGCGGCGCGGACAAGTTCCTGGACGAGCTCCTGATCTGGCGCGAATTGGCCTGGAACTTCTGCTTCCACACGCCGGATGTGGATTCCCTCACGGCCCTGCCCGAGTGGGCGCGGCGCACGCTGGCCGAACACGCCGCGGACCCGCGGGCGCGCCTGGACGACGAGCGCCTCGAGCGCGGCCAGAGCGGCGATGCACTCTGGGATGCGGCCCAGGCCGCGCTGCTCTCGCGCGGCGAGCTGCACAACAACCTGCGCATGACCTGGGGCAAGGCCCTGCTGGGCTGGAGCCGCGATGCGCAGGAAGCCCTGCGGCGCTCGATCGACCTCAACCACCGCTACGCCCTGGACGGGCGCGATCCCTCCTCCTACGGCGGCCTGCTGTGGTGCCTCGGACAGTTCGATCGGCCCTTCCCGCCCGAGCGTCCGATCGGCGGGCTGCTGCGCGCTCGGCCGACCCACGAGCACGCCGAGCGCCTGGACGCGGCGGCCCTGCGCGAGCGCCTGCGGCGCGAAATTTCCCCGGCGCGCCGCGTCGCGGTGATCGGCGCCGGCCTGGCCGGTCTGGCGGCGGCGCGCGTGCTCGCCGACCACGGCCGCGAGGTGATCCTGTTCGACAAGGGCCGCCGCGCGGGCGGGCGCTGCGCCGCGCGCGGGCGCGGGGCCGAGACCGTGGACCACGGCGCGCAGTACTTCACCGTGCGGGATCGGCGCCTGTCGCGCTGGCTTTCGAGTTGGCTCGAGCTGGGCCTCGTCGCTCCCTGGGAGGGACGCCTGGTGCGCCTGAGTCAGCGCAGCGGGCAACTGTGCCGCGAGCCCGCGGGCACGACGGATCGGCGCTACGTGGGCGTGCCGGACATGAACGCCCTGCCGCGGCACCTGGCCCAGGGCCTCGAGGTGCGGCTCGAAACGCGCATCCAGCGCCTGCGCGGCGGGCCGGGCGAGCCATGGTCGCCGATCGATGCCGAGGGGCGCGAGCAGGGCCCCTTCGACGCCCTGTTGCTGGCGCTGCCGCCGCCCCAAGCCGCCGACCTGCTGAGCGGCCAGGGGCCCCTCGAAGCCGAGGCCCGCGCGCGGCGGATGACACCCTGCTGGGCGGCCTGGCTCGAGTTCGATCAGCGCCCGGCGGCTTTGGCCGAGTTCGATGGCGCCTTCGTCGAAACCGGCCCCCTGTCCTGGATCGCCGCCAACGGCAGCAAGCTCGGCCGGCGCGGCGAGCGCATCCTGCTGCACGCGCGCCCCGACTGGTCGGCGGAG
>JBIKLM010000415.1:0-3994 GCA_044359835.1 Planctomycetota bacterium | reverse complement strand
CACCGCTTGGATCCTGGGCATCAGCTACTTCCCGCTGGTCTCCCTGTTCGCCGCGCGGGCCTTCGAGCGCATCGACCGGCGCCTCGAAGAAGCCGCGCGCATCGCCCGCGGGCCGCGCGGGGTCCTGCGCGCCGACCTGGGGCTGGTCTGGCCCGCGGTGGCGGCCGGGGCCTGTCTGGCCTTCGCCTTCGCGATCAACGACTTCGGCGTGCCCGATTACGTTTCCTCCGTCGGCCGCAAGTTCAACGTCTACGCCGACGAGATCTTCGCCAACTGGAATCAGGTCAAGCGCCCGGGTTTGGCCGTGGTGACCGCCCTGCCGCTGGTGCTGCTGTCCCTGGCGGTGCTTTGGCCGGTGCTGCGCCTGCGCCGCCAGGGGGCCCTGGCCTCGCTGAGCTCCGCCTTCGAGCCGCCCGAGCGCCTGGCGCTCGGGCCCTGGCGCTGGCCGGCCCTGCTGTTCGTTTTGCTGGTGGTCGGCCTTTCGACCGGGCTGCCGCTCGGGCGGCTGATCTACGAAGCCGGCGGCAAGCAGGCCTTCAGCCTGGGTCAGCTGGCCGATTCCCTGCGCACGGCCCTAGAGCGCGCACGCCCCGACCTGCTGCGCAGCCTGGGCTATGCGGCCGGTGCAGCGGCCCTGGCGGTGCCGCTCGGGCTGGTGCTCGGACACGCCATCGAGCGCGCGCCGCGCCGCCTCGGCCGGGCCCTCGAACTGCTTTGCGCCCTGCCGGTGCTGGCCCCGGCGACGCTCTTCGGGATCGGCGTGATCGTGCTCTGGTCGCGGCCCGGCCTGGCCGAGATCTACCATTCCGACGCCATGCCCGTGATGGTCTACGCGGGTCGTTTGATGGCCTTCTGCGTGCTGATCCTCTCGGGCGCGGTGGCCTCCCTGGACCCCGACCTGGAGGCCGCTGGCGCCCTGTCCGGCGCGGGCCCGATGCGGCGCCTGGTGGCCCTCGTCGCGCCCCCCATCTGGCCGACTCTGCTGGCCAGCGGCTTCCTGGTGTTCGCCTTCGCGCTGCGCGAGCTCGACACCTCGATCCTGGTCCCGGCCGCCAACCGCACCGCGATCCTGCGGGTCTACAACGGCGTGCACTTCTCCCGCGACAGCTACGTGGCGGGGCTCTCGTTGATCCTGATCTTCACCATCCTGGCCCCGGGCCTGCTGTGGGCCCTGCTGGCGCGCAAGCGCCTGGAGGTGCTGCCGTGAGCGCGGTGCTCGAGCTCGAGAACCTCTACCTCGAACGCGGCGGCCGGCCGGTGCTCGAGGGCGCCTCGCTGCGCCTCGAAGCGGGCGAGCAGGCCCTGCTGGTGGGGCGCTCGGGCTCGGGCAAGTCGAGCCTGCTGCGGGCCATCGCCGGCCTGTTGGCCCCCAGCCGCGGCCAGATCCGCCTGCTGGGGCAGCTGGCCAGCGACGGGCCCCGGCTGCTGATCCCGCCCCAGCGTCGCCCGATCGGCTATCTGTTCCAGGGCGGGGCCCTGTGGCCCCACCTCAGCGTCGCCGCCAGCCTGGATTTCGTGCTGGTGGGCCGCGGGCTCGACCGCCGGGCGCGCCGGGCGCGCATCCAGGAGGTGCTGGCCGAGGTCGAGCTCAGCGGCTTCGACCGGCGCCTGCCGCGCACCCTCTCCGGGGGCGAAGCCCAGCGCCTGGCCCTGGCCCGCGCCCTGGTCGCGCGGCCCAAGCTGCTGCTGCTCGACGAGCCCCTGGGGCCCCTGGACGGCGAGCTGCGCCGCGCCCTGGTCGTGCGCCTCGGGGAACTGCGCGCCGCCCACGGGTTCGCCAGCCTGCACGTGACCCACGACCCGGCCGAGGCCGCCGCCGACGCCAGCCGCCTGCTGCGGCTCGAGCGCGGCCGCCTGGTGCCGCTCGCCGCCCCTTCCCCCGGGGCCCGGACGGCCCCATAGAGTGGGTCTCGACCGAGCCCTCGACCCGCCATGTTCTCCCTCCGACCGATCCTCGGGCTGCTCGTGCTGTGCGCCACGGGCTGGCTGCTGTTCGCCCTTTTCCGCAGCGAACCCGCCGCCGCCCAGGCCACCGCCTGGACCAGCTCGGAACAATGCGCCAGCTGCCATCCCGAGGCCTTCGCGACCTGGCAGCGCAGCGAACACGCCAACGCCTGGACCGGCCACGCCGTGCGCGCCCAGTCCAACGACTTCGCCAACCAGGATTGCATCGATTGCCACGCGCCCCAGCCGGTGTTCTCCTTCGCCCTGGGCGAGCGCGTGCTGGGCCGCGCGACGCGCCGCCCCGAAGGCGTCGATTGCATCGCTTGCCATAGTCTGCCGGAGGGGGGCGTCGCCGGCGGCTTCCATGATCCCAAGGCCGCCTGCCAGCCCGTCGAGCGCAAGGAGCTGCTCAGCGCCGACTATTGCGGCTCCTGCCACAACCTGCACGGCACCGTGACGCAATGGAAGAATTCGCGCTGGGCTGAGCAGCGCGTGACCTGCATCGACTGCCACATGCCCGAGGGGCCCGACGGCAAGCGCAGCCACGCCATGCCCGGCGGCAACGACCCCGAGCTGCTGGCGAAGGCGGTCGCGCTGAGCGCGGAACGGGGCCCCGAGGGCTGGGTGCTGCTGCTCGAGAACACCGGCGCGGGGCATTCCTTCCCCACCGACGAGCGCAGCCGCGCCGCGGACCTCTTCTGGCGGCCCCTGCCGAGCGCCGGCGGCGAGGCCGGACCTTGGAATCACCTGCACCGCCTGCGCTCGCCCTACCGCCACGAGGTCGACCTGCCGGACACGCTGCTCCTGGTGCACGAGCAGCGCCGTATCCCGGTGCTGGACCGGGGGCCGGAGGCGCGCGAGCGTCTGCTGCTCAACAACGCCCCGGGCCAGCCGGTCGCCGGCCCGATCGAGGTGCTGCTGGTCTACAAACGCTCGCCCTACTATCCCGGCGGCCTCTCCAAGCCCGAGAGCGATCCAGACGCCACGTTGATGCAGCGCCTGGAGCTGATCCCATGAGCTCCGCCGCGGCGCGGGCCAGGCCCGGATCGCAGCGGCGGCGCCGGTTTGCGCCACGGTGCGCAGCGCTGATCGCGGCGCTGCTGGGGACCCTGCTCGCCACGGGGCTCGGCGGCTGCGATCGCGCGCCGAGCGGGCCGCCCGCCCCGCGCGCTCTCGAGCCGGTGGTGACCCGCCAGCTGGCCGAGCTCGACGCCGCGCTCGCTGCCGAGGACCAGCAGATCGAAACCTGGAGCCAGCCGGCGGACGCCGCCACCCAGCGGCAGGTGCTCGGGCTGCTCGAGCTGGTGGCCGGCTCCCGCGATCCCCTGCGGCGCACGGGCCTCGAAGACCTGGGTCGGATCGGATCCGCCGCCGTGGGGCTGCTCGAGGAGGTGCTGCGCAGCCCCGACACTTCGGAGCCCGGTCTGTTCGCCGCCAGCGATGCCCTGTGGGTGATCGGCAACGGAGGCTTCGAGGAGCGCCCCGCGCCGCTCGAAGAGGACCCACAGGCCCGCGCGCGGCGCCGCTTCGTGGTCGAGACCCTGGGGCGTGTGCTGGTGCACTCGCGCTCAGCGCCCCAGCGGGCCCGCGCAGCCTGGCATCTCGGCCGCCTGGGGCTCGATCAGGCCCTGCCGATCCTGTGCCTGCGGCTCAAATACGAAACCGACTCGGAAACCGTGCTGTGGCTGGCCTGGGCCCTGGCGCGCTTCCAGAACTACGCCGGGCTGACCGGCCTGGAGGTGATCGCGGCCAACCCCGGCGATCCGCAGGCCGCCGCGGCGGCGGGCATGCTGCAGACCCTGGCGGATTCCGCGGGCATGGGCTCGGGGGGCCTGCTGGGCTGGACCTGGACCCGCGGGGATCCCGAAGGCCGCATCCAGGTCCCGGCCCCCAGCCTGGCCCTGCAGCGCGAGTATTGGCGCCGCCTCCAGGTCTTCGAGCAATACCAGCTGCGCGGCGTCGACGACTCGCGCTTCATCTTCGAGCGCAGCGATGCGCGCGTGTCCCCGCTGCTGGCCCTGGCCTTGCACGATCAGGACGTGCACGTGCG
>JBIKLM010000413.1:0-3996 GCA_044359835.1 Planctomycetota bacterium | reverse complement strand
ACCCCGGCCGCCGCCAAGGTGCTGCGCCACGAGCGCGGCATCGACGCAGGGCCGCGGGGCGAGCGCTTCGCCGCGGTGCTGCCCGAGTGGCTCGGGGCCGAGGTCGCCCGCGAGGTGCGCGCCTTCCCGCCCGATGCGGTCGAGGCGCCGCCTTCCTCGGGCACCTCCCTGACCGGCGGCGTGGTGATCTGCCCCTGCTCGATGGGCACCCTGGCGCGCATCTCCGTGGGCTTCAGTTCGAATCTGGTGGAGCGCGCCGCCGACGTGGCCATCAAGGAGCGCCGGCGGCTGATCCTGGTGCCGCGGGAGACGCCGCTCTCCGAGATCCACCTGGAAAACATGCTGCGCCTGTCGCGGCTCGGGGCGCAGGTGTTGCCGGCCATGCCCGGCTTCTACCACGCGCCGCGGACCATCGACGACCTGGTCGGGCACGTGGTGGGCAAGGTGCTCGACAGTCTGGGCATCGAAAACAAGGCCGGTGCGCGCTGGCGCGGGCTTCCGGAGGCGCCCGCGGAACCCGGCATCCGCGCGGAGGAGCCCGGTTGAGCGGCGCGACTCGATCGGTCCTGGGCCGGGGCCTCAGCCTGGTCAAGTTCAGCCACAGCGTCTTCGCGCTGCCCTTCGCCCTGGCCTCCGCCTGGGTAGCGGCAGGCGGTCTGCCGCCGCTCGAGAAACTGCTCTGGATCGTGCTGGCGGCGGTCGCCGCCCGCACGGCCGCCATGGCCTTCAACCGCCTGGTGGATCGGCGCATCGATGCCGCCAACCCGCGCACCCAGCAGCGCGAGCTGGTCACCGGGGCGCTGTCGCCGGGCTTCGCCCGCGCGCTGGTGCTCGGCGCCAGCCTGGTCTTCGTGGCCGCCGCCGGGGCCCTCGGCCCCTGGTGCCTGGCCCTCAGCCCGCTGGTGCTCGCCGTGCTGCTCGGCTACAGCTACGCCAAGCGCTTCTGGTCGGTGGCCCACCTGTGGCTCGGCGCGGCCTTGGCCCTGGCGCCTTTGGGGGCCTGGCTCGCGGTGCGCGGGGACTTCTCGGGGCCCCTCGCTGCGCCGCTCAGCCTGGCCGCGGCGGTGGCCCTGTGGGTGGCCGGCTTCGACCTGATCTACGCCTGCCAAGACGCCGACTTCGACGCGCGCAGCGGGCTCCATTCGGTGCCCGGTCGTTATGGTGTCGCCATGGCGCTCCTGCTCGCCCGTGTGTGCCACGCGCTGGCCCTGCTGCTGCTCGGGGCCTTCGCCCTCGCCGCGGGCCTGTCGCCCTGGTTCGGGCTGGTGCTGCTCGCCATCGGGGCGCTGCTGATCGCGCAGCACCGCCTGGTTTCGCCCGGCGATCTCTCGCGGGTGGACCTGGCCTTCTTCACGCTCAACGGCTGGGTCGCCGTGGGCTTCTTCGTCGGCGTCACGCTGGACCTGGCCCTCAACGCGCCCGGAGGTCCCGCATGAGCCCGGCCGCGCGCGGCGGGGGCGAGGGCGGGCGCGCCCGTGCCGCCGGGGGCGCCAAGCGCGAGGCGCCGCCCCAGCGCCAGATCGAGCAGTTCGTGGCCGAGCTGGCCAAAGCGCGCCAGCTGCCGACCGTGACGCTGCTGCGCGGCGAAGAGACCTTCTTCCTGCGCCAGGCCCTCGAGGCGCTCACGGCCAAGGCCGCGGCCCTGGGGGTCGAGGTGCTGAAGCACGACGAGGGCGATCCGGATTTCGATCCGGCGCTGCTGTTCAACGACCTTTCGACCGCGCCGCTGTTCGGGGGCGACCAGCTGCTGCTGCTGCGATCGCTCGACAAGCTGACCGAAAAGCGCGGCAAGCAGGAGGCGCCCCTGCTGACCGCCTTGGATGCCTTTCTGGCCGCGGCCAGCCCGGGTCGCGCCCTGCTGCTCGAAGCCCCTGGGCTGCGCGCGGACCATGGGCTCTGCAAGCGGGTCCTCGCCGCCGGCGGCACGCTGCTCCATCTGCGCCGGCTGTGGGACAGCCCGCCGCCTTGGAACCCCGACCCGCGCCAGTCCGAGCTGGTGTTGTGGTGCCTCGATCGGGCGCGCCAGCGCCGCCTGCCCCTCGATCCGGATCGGGCGGTCAGCGTGGTGCTGGCCACGGGCAACGACCTGGCCGGCATCGACGCGCAGCTCGAACGCTTGGGCCAGGCCGGTCCCGGGGCCTTTGCGGAGACCCTCGTGTGGCAGGCCGGGGGCTCGCCCTTCGCCGTGGCGCAGGCGGCCTTGAGCGGGCGCATCCGCGAGGCGCTGAGCGGCGTCGAGGTGCTGTTCCGGCGCGGCATGACCGATCGCAGCGGCGAGAAGAAGCTCGATCCCGGGGCGCTGGTCGCGCTGCTGAACGGAGCCCTGATCGGCGGCGCCCGGCAGGCCCACGCGACCCTGGTGGCCCGCGAGTCGGGCGCCGAGCCGCCCGTGTTCGGCGGCGGGCCGCGCGCCCAAGAGGAGCTGGAGGAGCGCTTGCGGGCGCGGCCCAAAGCCAGCACCTGGGCCGTGCTGCTGGAGGACCTGGCGGAGCTCGATCGCCAGCACAAACGCGGCCGCAGCGCCGATGCGGACGAGTACGCGCGCCTGCTGCTGCGCTGGGCCCTCAGGCACCCCTTGCCCAGCCGCCCCACGCGCCGCGGCTGACCCTGGCCGCCGGCCGGGCGGCTGGCGGAACGGGGGCGGCCCCCGGCCCGGGGCGGGCGGCGGCCGGGCCGCGCAGCCGGCGCCCGAGGGGCGTCGAGCGCTCGGGGCAGCGCGCCCGGGGACCGCAGGGGACTGGCTCTCAGGCCTACAATCCGCGCCATGGCCGAAACTGCCCAGCCGACCGGCGCGGCGTCGATCCGCGAGCTGCCGCCCAACGTGCGCGACCAGATCGCCGCGGGCGAGGTGGTCGAGCGACCGGCCTCGGTGGTCAAGGAGCTGGTCGAAAACGCCCTGGACGCCGGCGCGCGGCACATCCGCGTCGATCTCGAGGAGGGCGGCATGCGGTTGGTGCGGGTCAGCGACGACGGCGCCGGCATGGGGTCCGAGGACCTGCCCCTGGCCTTCCGGGCCCATGCCACCAGCAAACTGCACGCCCTGGAGGACCTGGACCACATCGCCAGCCTCGGTTTTCGCGGCGAGGCCCTGGCCTCGATCGGCTCCGTGGCGCGCTGTCAGATCGTCAGCCGGCTGCGCGGGGCCCCGAGCGGCCATCGCCTCGGCAACGAAGGCGGCAGGCTCTCCGAACTGGTGCCCGCGGGAGCCCCCCAGGGCACCTCCGTCGAGGTGCGCGAGCTGTTCTTCAACACGCCGGCCCGGCGCCGGTTCCTCAAGTCCGCGCCCACCGAGCTGGCGCGCTGCCTCGAGCTCCTGCAGCGCCTGGCGCTGGCCCATGTGGGCGTCGCCTTCCAGGTCACCCACGACGGCAAACCGCTGTACGACATCGAGGCCGGGCTGGACCTTCTGGGCCGCGTGCGCAAGACCTTCGGCGCGGAGCTGAGCCAGGCTCTGGCGCCGATCGACGCCCGCGCCGGTCAAGAGCTCGGCGGGCTGCGGCTCTCCGGCCTGCTCGCTCCGCCGCGCTTTTCGCGGCGCGACCTGGCGCGGCAGATGTGGTTCCTGAACGGGCGTCCTTTGCGCGACAAGCTGCTCTCGCGCGCGCTCAAGGAGGGCTACCGCGGCTTCCTGGAGGAAGGCCGCCAGCCGGTCGCTTTCCTGAGCCTCGAGCTCGACCCCGGTCTGGTGGACGTCAACGTGCACCCGACCAAGTCCGAGGTGCGCTTCCGTCAGGAGAGCGCCCTGGCGGGCTTCTTGATCCATCACCTGCGCCAGGCGGTGGCCAAGCTCGATCTCTCGACCCCGGGCGACGCGCTGCTGAAGAGCGCCGAGCGCCGCGGCGCCTGGTCGCCGGCCCCGGGGCAGGGCTGGCTGGCGGACCCCGGCGCCGAGGCCCCGCGCCCGCCGGCCGGCCGGGGCCAGTCCGGCCCCTGGCCCGCCCGGCCGAGCGGCGGGCTGGGCTACGAGCTGCCGCGTCCCGCCGGAGCTCCGCCGAG
>JBIKLM010000414.1:0-3996 GCA_044359835.1 Planctomycetota bacterium | reverse complement strand
GCGGGCCAAAGGCCCAGTCGGCCCGGGTAGGCCGCAGCCAGGCGGGGCAGCAGGGCCACGGCCGCCGCCGGGGCGGGCATGCAGTTGAGCGCCACGAGGGCGGCGCCAGCCTCGGCCGCCAGCTTGCCGAGCCCCGCCAGGTCGCCGCCGCGGGGCAGGCGACCTTCCCCATCGACGGCCGCGGAGATCAGCGCGGGCAACCCCGGCGCCCCGGCATGCAGCCCGCGCAGCGCGGCCTCGAGCCAGGCTAGGTCGGTGACCGTCTCGAGCAGCAATCCATCGACGCCGCCCTCCGCCAGGGCCGCCGCCTGTTCGGCCACGGCCCGTTCGAGGGCCGGAGCCGCTTCGCTCTCGGCGCCCTTCCAGGCCGGCGGACCGAAGTCGCCCAGCAGGAAGCCCGGATCGTCGGGCCCGCACCAGGCCTCCAGGGCTTCGCGGCCGGCGCGGGCCGCGGCGCGCCACAGGGCGCGCGCTTCGCGGGCCAGGCCGCGCTCGGCCAGCGCAGGCGGCGAGGACAGGAACGTGTTGGTGCGCAGGACCCGCGCGCCGCAGTCCAGGTAGGACTCGTGCACGGCTTGGACCTGTTCCGGCCGGGTCAGATTGAGCACATCGACGCTGCCCGCCAGGCTGCGGAAATCGCGGCGCAGGTCGAAGCCGGAGCTCAGCAGTTGGCTGCCCATGGCGCCGTCGAGCAGCAGCGGGCGGCGCTGGTCGAGCGCGTGGAGCAGGGCGGCTTTGGCGGGGCGTGTCATGGGGATCGGTCGGGCGGGGCCCAGGGGCTTCAGGGGCGGCGAGCGGTGTCGCTTGCGGTGTCGGCGAGCGCGGTCCTGGCGCAGCGGCCGCGGCGCGGCGCGCGGCCTGCCGGCGCGGCGGATGGCGAGCGGAAGGAATTCGACGGGCGCGCGCGGCCGCGCGATCGCAGGCCCAAGGGGATCGGTCTCGGGGCCGTGGAACTCGGGCGCTCGATCGACCTGCGGCTCGCGGTCGCGGGTCGGGTCGAGGCGGGCCAAGGGGCCCGGCCTTGGCATCGGAGCTTGGCCGCGAAGCGCTCCGGCGCGGCGCGCCGTGCCTTCGGGGCGAGGAGGAGCCGGATCGCCCGAGCCTCCCGCCGCGTCCTGAGGAGTTGCCCCGGATGCATCCAGCCGCTTCCCGGAGGCCTCATCGCTCGTCCGCCGGGCTGGGGCGTTTGGGCGGCCGGGCGCCCTCCAGGCGCAGATCCAGGGCGCCGCCCTTGGCGGCCCGCTCGACGTGGCGCACGCCGCGCTCCCGGCCGGCCGGCGAACGGCACCAGGCTTCGATCCGCTCGCGCAGCAGAGGCTGGCCGGTGGGGTTGCCGACGCCGCGCCCGGTGATCACGCGCACCCAAGGCAGCGCGCGGACGCGGGCGGCATGCAGGAACAGCTCGAGGCGCTTTTGGGCCTCCGCCACGGTCTGCCCGTGCAGATCGAGCTCGGCCGGGGGGCCCGTTTCGCCCTCGTGGTCAGGGCTGCGCCGGGGCATTTTCGCTCTGCGGCTGGATGTCGATGAGCTCGATCTCGAAGCGCACCTCGGCACCGCCCGGCACCTGCCCGGCGATGCCCGCTTCCCCGAAGGCCAGGGCGCTCGGGACGATCAAGCGCCGGCGCCCGAGTTCGCGCATGCCGAGCAGGCCTTCTTCGAGCCCCGGCGGCACCTCGCCGGCGCCCAGGATGAATTCCACCGGCAGCCCGCGGTCGTGGCTCGAATCGAGCAGGGTCCCATCGGCCAGCCGCGCCTCGAAGTGGATCGACAGGCGATCGCCCCAGGTTGCGTCCCTGAGCTCCGGATCGGTGGGCACCAGGAGGTCGATCACGACGATGCCGGAAGCTGTCCAGACCGGCTGGTAGACCAAAGGTTCGCGGGTCGACTGGCAGGCCAGCGCCGCCAGGGCCGCGGCCAATCCCAGGCCTGCGCGCGGCGGCCTGAGGGCTCGTTGCGGGGCAGCGGGGGCGTGCGAGGACGGCGGCATTTCACGGTGCGGGCACGGGACCGGGGGCGGGATAGGATACGGGGGGGAGCGCCCGCGCCAGCACGGCCGCGCGGCGCTCCTCCCCTTGGATTCCCGCGCGTCCACAAGCGCCGAGCACGCCCCCCCCGATGTCTGAGGCAAGCCCCGCCCCCGGGAGCCAGGTCAAGAGCACCCAGATCCTGGCCCTGTTCCTGGTCTCTCTGGGCCTGCTCATGTTGCAGGTCGCGCTGACCAAGGTTTTCTCGGTGGTGCTCTGGTACCACTTCGGGTTCCTGGTGATCTCGATCGCCATGCTGGGCTTCGCCACCGCCGGGGTCTGGCTCGCCCGGCGGCCGGAGTTGCTCGCGCGGGGCGCCGGGCTGTTCTCCAGCCTCTCGACCTGGGCGGCGCTGTGGGCGGTGATCTCCCTGTGGCTGGTGGTGCACACGGAGGTCGACGCAATGCACCTGATCCGCGATCGCAACGAAGGCGCCCTGGCCTTCCTGATCGGGATCCTGCTGGTGCCCTTTTTCTTCCTGGGCGCCGCGGTCAGCGCGGTCCTGACGCTTTATCGCGGCCAGGCCTCCAAGGTCTACAGCGCCAACCTGCTGGGCTCCGGGGCCGGCTGCGCCCTGGCGGTCGTGCTGTTCGACGCTTTTCACCTCTCGGCCACCGACGTGGTGCTGTGGAGCGCGGCGGCGATCGCCCTGGGCGGCCTGCTGTTCTCCCTGGGCGCCGCCTACGGTCGCCAGCTCTTCCCGCTGCTGGTGTGTGCCGCCATCGCCGCACTGCTCGCCTGGCCCGGGCGCGAAGCGCAGTTCTACCTGGATTCGCCGGAGAGCAAACCGCTCGAATTCGTCGAGGCCTGGACCGAGCGCCACCTGCCGCGCCGCGTGCGCCTGACCGACGGCCGCGAGGTGGTCTATTACGGCGAGCCGGTGCTCGACGCCGCCACCCAGAGCCTGGTGGCCAAGACGCCCTACGATCGCGAGGTGCGCGTGCCGCTGGACCTGCTGCCGCGCAAGCCCGATGGCGGCGTGGACACCGAGCCGGCTTCGCTGATCGAATTCACCGAATGGAGCTCGCTCTCGCGGGTCGATGCCTTCACCTGGCCCGCCTCCGAGGGGGTCTGGGGCCTGTGGGGCCTCTCGCCCAAGTTCCAGGGCCAGGAGCCGCGCCAGAAGGGCATCACCATCGACACCTGGGCGATGACCAACGTGCTCGAGTGGGATCGCAGCGCCGGCCCGCCCCCCGAGGTGGTCGAGTACCTGCCCGCCAGCTTGGTGCACCGCATCCGCAAGGACGCCGACGTGCTCTGCATCGGCGCCGGCGGCGGCATGGACCTGCTCACGGCCAAGCGTTTCGGACAGCGCTCGATCACCGGCGTCGAGATCAATCCTTCGATCGTCAAGGCGGTGCAGACCGCGAGCGACGCCGAGGGCACCCTGCTCGACTTCCAGGGCCGGCTGTACGACCCGGCGGACCAGACCGACGGGGTCGAGATCGTGGTCAGCGAGGGGCGCCACTTCCTGGAGCGCGATCCGCGCCTCTACGACGTGGTGCAGCTCTCGGGGGTCGATACGGCCTCGACCACCCAGGCGGGCGCTTTCTCCCTGTCGGAGAACTTCCTCTACACCGAGGAAGCCTTCGACACCTACCTGACGCACACCAAGCCCGGCGGCATCGTGACCCTGACCCGCTGGGTGCTGCCCGACCAGGAGACCGGCCACCCGCGCGAGGAGCTGCGCCTGATGACCCTGGCCTGGGGCGCCCTCGAGCGCGCCGGCGTGACCGATCCCGCGCGCCACATCCTGCTGGTCGAATCCCAGGGTTTCGCGGTGATCCTGTTCGGCAAAGCGCCCTTCAGCCCCGAGGAGCTGGCGACCCTCGACCAGACCTGCGCGCAGCTCGAGTTCAAGCCCCTGTTCCATCCCGCGCGGGCTTCGACGGTGCTGCATCCGCAGACCAAGCTGCCGATCCAGAACTGGTTCGAGACCTTCGCAGGTTCCACGGACAAGGCCGCCTTCCTG
>JBIKLM010000412.1:0-4009 GCA_044359835.1 Planctomycetota bacterium | reverse complement strand
TGAAGGTTCCGGTCAGGTCGCCGGTCAGGTTCTCGACCGACTGCTCCAGGGCCTGCTGCTGGCTGGACTTTTCCTCGTCCTCGTCCTCGCCGCGGAAGTGCAGTTCCCCGCCGAAGTCGAGCACCCCGGAGAACGCCCCGGCTTCCAGGGTGTAGGTCTCATCGACCTCGAGCTCGCTGGTGGGCAGCAGGTAGCTCAGGTCGAGGTCGCACTGCAGGTCCTCGAGCAGGACCTCGTCGCCCTCGAAGCCCTCGGCCCATTCGGCGCGGTACTCCCCGGCCTCGGCGTCCCACAGGAACACGACCTGCTTGCCATCCAGCTCGCTGGCCTCCTCCTGGCTGTCGTCGCCCTCGGGCGATTTGTTGGTCATGCTGGCCGCCATGTCGCCGTAGGCGCGCTGCAGGCGCCGGATGCGGCCGTCCTCGCTCTTGCCGAAGGTGTCGGTGGCGGACCAGGTCTGGCGGTAGGTCTGGGTCTGCTCGACGGGGATTTCTTGGGTCTCGTCGCCCTGCTGCATGGTGACCGAGAGCAGCTCGAGCTCGAAATCGACCTCGAGCGTGCGCGTCGCGCTGCTGCCCTCCGCGGGGGCGAGCACCGGCAGCTCGCGGGAGTCGTGGGTCAGGGAGAACAAGCCGCACAGCAGGCCGGCGGCGCGCAGGGTCGTGAACATGGTGGATGGGGGTCTGGTGCGGCGGCGCCGTCCCGGCCGCGCCCCGTGGGCGCCCAGGACCGCCCGACGGGCACTGGAGAGGCATCAGCGTAGACTCTGGGCGCCGGAATGAAGCTCCTGCTCCTGCTCTACATGGCCGCCTACGCGGCGGGCTCGATCTGGGGCGTGCGCGAGGACCTCAAGGAGCGCGCCCCGGCCTGGAAGCCGCTGCTCGCCACGGTCGAGACGGCCCTCGGTCTGGGCGGCATGTGGCTGTATCTGAGCGGACCCCGGGACCCGGCCATCGCCGGGATCTGGCGCTTCGTTTTTCCGTTCCTGATCCTGGCGGGCCTGATCGACGTCCTGGCCGAGTTCCGCCACGGATTGCAGCGCATGTTGCCCGAGGAGGACCGCCGGGATCCCCAGCTGCGCTCCCTGGTCTGGCTGATGGTGCTCGGCGGCCTGCTGCTGACCCTGCCCTACTACTGGGTCAACTTCCGGCTGGCCTACGGTCCGTGAAGCCGCCTGCGCCCGGTCTGCGGCCGCTTCCGGAGGGCCTGCTCGGGCTGGGCGCCCTGCCGGCGGCGCGCGCCCTGCTGGGGGCCTGGCTTGTGGCGCAGACCCCCGCGGGGCTCCTGGGAGGACCGATCGTGGAGGTCGAGGCCTACCTGCCCCACGGGGACCCGGGCAGCCACAGCGCCCGCGGACCGACCCTTCGCAACCGCTCGATGTTCGGGCCCCCGGGCCGGGCCTACGTCTATCGCATCTACGGCCTGCACCATTGCTTCAACGTGGTCGCCGGGCCGGCCGGCAGCGGCGAGGCGGTGCTGATCCGGGGCCTCGAACTGCGCCTGCCCGCGGGAAGGGAGCTCGGTCCCGATGCCGCCCGGGGCCCGGGTCGCTTGGCGGCGTTGTTCGGCCTCGACCTGGCCCACGACGGCCTGCCGCTGCTGGATGTCGGGGGGGCCCTGAGCCTGTGGCGCGACCCAGCTCTGCCGGTCAGCCGAGCGGGGATCTCCCAAAGTCGGAGGATCGGGCTCGGGGCGGGCCGGGGGCCGGAACTGGCCCTGCGGCTCGCGGAGCTCGGCAGTCCGGCGGTTTCCCTGCCGCGGCCCTTCGATCGGCGGCTGCTGCGGGCCGCTGGGGCGCCCGGCGCGAGCCCGCGCGGAGTGGCGCCGTGGCTCGGCGCAGGCCCGGATCCGTCCTGCCGACCCTAGGCCGGGGGGGGCGTGCTGGGGGCGTCCGTCGGGGCCGGCGGGGTGCTCCCGGGTTGGTCCGCCCCGGGGACCGGGGCCGGGGGCACAGCCGCCGGGGGCACAGCCGCGGGGGGCGTGCCGCTGCCACCTTCGGGGCCGGCCTCCGCCGGCGGCGGGGCTTCCCCGGGCGCCGGGGCTTCGACGGGCGGCTGGTTGCCGAGCTGCTGCAGGGCCTTCTGCAGCTCCGCCTCGCTCATGCCCAGCTGCTCGAGGTCGAGGTTCGAGGTGTCGATGCCCGACAGGTCGAGCCCGCCCCCGGCATCGCCCGGGGCCGCCGGCGGGGTCGGGTCTTGGACCAGGTCGGACAGGCCGCGCACCAGCGCCGCGGCGCCGCTGCTCTCGATGCGGAACAGCCAGCCGTTGGCGCGGCGGTTGAGGTCCTGGACCTCGCGCTCGAGCTCCTCGCGCGTCGGTCCGGTGGGCTCCGCCGGCGTGGGAGTCGCCTGCGCCTGCCCGGCTTCGCCTGCGTCGGCGGCCGGGGCCGGCACGTCCTGTTTGGGAGCCCCGGCCCAATCGAGCAGCTCGGCGCGCACGCGGACCCACAGGGGCTTGGCGCCGAACTCGCTCTCCGCCGCCAGCTCGTAGGCCTCGAGGGACACGCGCAAGCCGTCGAAGCTCTCCCAGGTCAGCTCGACCCGTTTGGCGCTGCCGAGGTCCGGCTGGCGCGGGCTGCCCTCCTGCACCACGTCCTCGATGCGCAGCGACGAGGCCGCCCGCGCCGCGCCCGAGACCAGGTAGGGGCTGGCGGCCTGCTTGCCCTCGGGCACGGCCGCGAGCGCGAAATTGGTCTCGCTGGCCTCGCTGCGCGCGGCGCGATAGCTCTGCTCGGGCTGGTCGGGGAAGCGCACGTCCACCGACGCGGCGCGCTCGGTCTTCCAGGCCACCAGGTCGCGGGGCAGGTAGTCGCGCAGCGCCGCGCCGCCCTTGACCTCGCCCTTGGCCAGGTAGGTCTGGTTTTCGCCGGCGCGGCGCACGTACACCGCCGGGAAGCCGCGATCCCAGGCCCGCTCGCCGAGCAGCAGCGCGCCGATCTCGCCGCCGCCGGCGTCCAGGAGGCGCACCGAAAGCGCCGTTTGCCCCCCGTCCGCGGGCGCCACCAGGCCGAGCTTCTCGAAGTTCTCGGGCTTGGCGGTCTTGGGCTCGAGCAGCTCGAGGCGCGCCAGGCTCGCCAGCAGGTCTTGCACCGGTTCCTGGGCCGCGGCGAAGTTTTCGCGCTCGGGCAGGGTCCAGCCGGCGGAGCTGAGCTCCAGACGGCAACGATCGCTGCCGCGCTGGAGCTCGATCGACTTGATCGACACGCTCGCCGCGCGCAGCGCGGGCAGGGCCGGATTGCCCGCCTGACCAGCCCGCGGGCTGGCCGCGCTGGCCTTGCCCTCCTGGCTCCAGCGGCTGTCCTGCTGGTAGGTGAAATAGACCGCGGGCGCGCCGACCAGGACGAGCAGCAGCAGCGCGCGTTGCAGGTTCTTCGCGTTCATGGGGCGGATGGGTCGGGTTGGCTTGGGACGCGGCTCGGACTCAGGCCGAGCGCCGACGGTTCTTGCGCCGGGCGCTCTCCACCAGGGCGGCCACGGCGATCAGCAGGGGCACGGCCAGGATGTTGAGGTACATCAGGCGATCGCCCAGGGCCTCGACGTCCTTGTTGAGAGAAAACTGCACGGCGCGCAGCTCCTTGTTGACCTCGACCTTGCGGGCGCGGGCCTTCTCGAGCTCGGCGATCTGCTCGGGCGTGTAATAGAGCGAATTCTGGTCTGGGCGCTGGGCTTCGAGCTCGGTGATGCGCGCCTGGATCGTGCGCAGCTCGCTGTCGAGGCGATCGGCCTGATCGCGGAACTTCTGATCGGCGGCGCGGGCCAGCTCGTCGACCTTGGTGAAGGGCCGTTCGAAGCGCCCGCGGGCGCGGATCGAGATCAGGTTCTGGTCGCCGGCCAGGAGCTCGATGGCGTTGAGCAACAGATCCGCGTTGTCGGCGCTCTTGGTCACCGTGCCGAACAGCTGCGCCAGGCCGTCCCGCTGGGTCCAGAAGTTGTCCGCCAGCAGGTCGGCGTCCGAGACCAGGATCGCGTTGAAGTCCGCGCTGGCCTCGGAGAGGTGCGCAGGCGTCTCG
>JBIKLM010000411.1:0-4011 GCA_044359835.1 Planctomycetota bacterium | reverse complement strand
TCTCAAGAAGACCCAGAGCCGCCTGGCCGAGATGGGCCGCGAGAACGTGGCCCTGCGCTACGGCGAATTCGCCCCGGGCCGCTCCGGCGAGCTGCTGCCCCAGCCGAGCCGACGCCCGGTCCGCGCACGGTCCGCCCGCTCGCGGGCCCGGCGCACCCCGGAGTGACCCTCGCAGAGGCCCGGGATCGAGGGCTTGCCCGAGCGGCCAGACCAGCCCGGGCGCGGGCCATTGGGCTTGCCATCCGGCGGCAGCAGCAGCTGGCATCATCGCTGCGCGCCGATTTCTTCCCCCCGGCCTCCGAGCGACGGACGCGGAGCCGTGGGGCCCCGATCCGTTGCCGACCGGATCCGGGATCGCCGCGACGCTCCGAGCGGATGCAGGGCGATCCCCGCCAGTCGCTCACTTGCCCGCGGCCGCGGCCTTTTCGGCCGCCCGCGCGAGGGCGGCCCGGCGCCGCAGGTAGAGGCCCTCGTCCTCCCGGCGATAGAGCTCCGGGAATTCGTTGAAGGGCAGCCACATCACCCGGGTTTCCATGAAGTGCGGCGGCTGCGGAGGGCTGATGGTCTTGAACGGATAGTCGTCGTAGTCGGGGCCGTAGCCCTGCTCGGGCTCGATCGACTTGTCGGGAAAGAACTCGTAGCCCTTGCCATCCTCGAAGTACTGGATCGGGATCAAGACTTCCTCGAAGTGACCGCGGCTTTGGCGTTCTGCTCCGAGATCTTGGGCTTGATTGCTGCACTCCTGCAGCATGTCCGTGTAGAGCTTGGTCAGCTCCTTGGCCGTCATCGTCTCCGGGTACTTGGCGGCGAACTCGCTGTCCGGGGTGCGCAGGCGCGGCGTCGGTCCCATGGTCTGCCACATCCAGGGCTGGATCGGTTCGCCGCGGGTCGCATCCAGGCGCGGGAACGGCGAGGGGATGCCCGCGTCGCCGAGGCGCGTCGGCACGGCGGACGCCGTGGGCGCTGGAACTGCGGCCGGCTGTGCCGACAATTCGGTTTCCAGCATCCGCCTGGGGGCTCCATTGGCCCCGTCCAGGCCCACGGGGGATCCCTCGGGAAGCGGCGCCGCAGACCCCGCCGGATCGGAACCCGAGAGCGCCGCGGGCTTGGCTCGCAGGAGCCACATCCCGCCAGCCCCTAGCACCAGCCCGATGCCGAGGATTGCTGCTTCCGAGAGTCGTCTGGGCGGCATTGCTTCACCCGCCCTGCGGCCCGCAGGAACTGCAGGAGACCTGTCCGGTCCAGAATTTCCCGGATCCATAGGACGCCGGGCAGGTCACGATGATCCGGCCCTCCGTGGTGCATTGGATCGGCTCATGCTCCGGACCGGGGTCCTGGGAATTCGCCTGCACGAGCTTCGGAATCGTCATCCCCAGGCACGAGAGGCTGCCGCTCAACATCCAGTGGCAGCCCTCCTCACACGGGATCGCGTTGTAGCACTCGAATTGCAGACTCACCCAGGCACACGCCGGGACGCACTGCATCCAAAAGTGTTGTGCCGTCGAGCACTCGCACTCGTCGCTGCTGCGCGGAGCGGCAGGGTGGCTGGGCTGGAGAACGCTCGTGTTGGATCTGCCGCAGGGCAGGCACAGGGCCAGGGGAACGAGCAGGGCAAGGAACGATTGCATCGGATCGACCTCGGGAGATCGCAGGCTAGGTTTCGCGATCTCCGAGGGCGAGACTCGGGATCGCGAGGCACGCACCCTCTGCGCGCCACGAAGTGAAGGTTACGGGGGGGGCGAAGGCCGTCAAGTTCCTATTCTGCGCGAAATCCGCTGCGGAGACCGTCCATCGGCGTCGCTGCCCGACCCCACCCTTGGGCCTTCCCTGGCCCCTGGGATGTCTCACAATGGCTGTGTTCTCGGAACTCGACGACCCCGGAGGCCCTTCAAGTTCGAAAACTCGATCCCCGGGACCCTCCGGAGCCTGACGGAGGTCCTGGCCATCCAGGCGGCTCTCCGGAGCCTGCCAAGGATCCGGATAGCTCGCTGCATCGCCCTGGCTGGTGCCCTTGCCCGTGCCGATCGCAAGCTCAGAGCCCGCTGGAGCAGGGAGCGGAGTCCGCCGATCTTCCGACGTCCAACGCGTCGAACGGAGGCTCGGCTCGTGTCCGGCTCTGCTCGAGAAGTTCTGTTGGAAACGCCGCTCTGTTCCAGGGAGTCCCGCGCGCATTCCAAGGCTCCGCAGCGGCTGCCTCAGCCCAGCCAGTCGGCGTGCAGGCTGAGGGCGCCGGCTTGGGTTTCGACGGAGCCGCGGGCGTAGAAGGGGCCGTGTTTCGTGAGCTGGATCCCGTGGCGGGCGTAGGCGTCGGCGAAGAGCACGACCTCGGCCAGTCCGGATTCGTCTTCGAAGGTCAGGAAGCGCATCCAGCGGCCGTCGCGGGTGCGCACGCGGCGCGAGGCGGCCAGCCAGCCGAGCAGCGCGACCCGCCGGCCGGCGTGGCGCTGCAGATCGGCGCAGGGCACGCGCTGGCGCTCGAGCTCCGCCAGCAAGCGGGCCGGCAGGTCGCTGCGCGGGAACACACGGGTCGGATGCAGGCGTAGGGTCAGGCCCAGGAGTTCGAGCTCTTCGAGCGCTTGTTCGTCCGGCGCCGCATCCGGCAAGCGCGGCAAGGCCAAGGCCGGCGTGGGCGGATCGGCGAACAGGCGCAGGCTGGCGCCGGGCGCCAGGTCGCTGCGGCCGAGCCCCAGGCCGCTTTGGCCCCATCCGCCGGTGCCGCTCGCGCTGGGGCCGCCCGCGCTGGGGGCGCCGCGGAGGTTCGATGCGCGCTGGGCGCGAGGGTCTGGGGTCGGCAGCGCCGGGGACCGCGCCTCGGGCAGCGCCGCGGCCGACCTGTGGGCCGCAGGCGATGCCGGAGCTGCGCCCGCTGTTGCGGCGGCCGGCCGTTCGGCCACCAGGAAGGCTTCGCGAGGCTGGGGCGGCGGCAGCGGCAGCAGTCCGGCGCGGCTGTGGGGCGTGGCTTGGCAAGCGGCCAGCAGGGCGCCGTCGAGGCCGGCCTCGCGCGCCAGGTCGGCGGGCAGCCGGCGCGGTTTGCTGTGCAGCAGGTGCAAGCGCCAGAGCAGCTCGGGGCGCGTGCGGTCGAAGGCGTCCAGGGCTCCCACGCGGATCAGGTGCTCGGCTTCGTCGCGCTCGGGGCCGACGCGCTCGAGGAAGTCCGGCAGCGACAGGAAGGCGCCGCCGCGCATGCGCGCCCCGAGCAGGCGCTCGAGGGTGCGCTCGCCGAGCCCCTTGACCTGCAGCAGCCCGAGGCGCAAGCCGTCGCGGCCGTCGGCCAGGCGCTCGAGCGCAAAGTCCGCTTCGCTGCGGTTGATGTCGGGGCCCAGGATCGCGACGCCCAGGCGGCGCGCTTCTTCGACGTACACCCGCGGCTCGTAGTAGCCGGTGTGGCTGGCCAGGAAGGCCGCCAGGTAGGGGCCCGGGAAGTGGGTTTTCAGGAACACCGTGCGCCAGGCCAGCTGGCCGTAGGTCACGGCGTGGGCCTTGCAGAAGCTGAAGGACACGAAGTTGGCGATCTGCTCCCAGGTGGCGCGCGCGCTGGCCGGATCGACGCCGCGGGCCGCGCAGCCGGCCAGAAAGCGCTGCTCGAGCTCGCGCGGGGCCGTGGCGCGGTCCTTGAGGCCGCGGCGCAGCTCGTCGGCCTGGGCCAGGTCGAGGCCCGCCAGGCACACGGCCACCTGCATCACGTCCTCTTGGTAGAGCATCACCCCGTGGGTCTCGGCCAGCACCGCGTCCAGGGAGGGGTGCGGCGCGCGCGCCGCTTCGCGCCCGTGCACGCGGGCGATGAAGCTGTCCTTCATGCCGCAGCCCGCCGGCCCCGGGCGGATCAGGGCCACCGCTTGGATCACCTGATCCATGCAGCGCGCGCCGATCTGCTGCAGCAGATGGCGCATGCCCGGCGATTCGACCTGGAAGCAGGCCAGCGTGCGGCCCGACGCCAGGGCCGCGGCGGTCTTGGGCTCGTCCTCGGGCTGGGCGCGCAGGTCGAGGGCCAGGCCGCGCGCCCGCAGGATC
>JBIKLM010000410.1:0-4025 GCA_044359835.1 Planctomycetota bacterium | reverse complement strand
ATGAAAGCTGTGGCCGCGCTGGCTGGCTCCCCGGAGGCGGCTTGATCGGCGCCGGCCTTGGGCTTGTTCTTCGAGCCCTTGGGGCGGCCCCGGCGGCGCGGGGGCTCCTCGGGGAAGAGCGTCTCGGCGGGGTTGGCGGGGGGCGGGTCGGAGGGCATCGCGGGGCGAGGGCGGGCGAAGCGGAAGCGAGGGCAGAGGGTGGCGAGCGGTCAGGGCGCGGTCAGCGCGCGCTGACGACGCTCTCGAACCAGCGCTCGGGGATCGCCAGGGCTTGGGTCGGCAAGTGCGGGACGGCCTGCCCGAGGACGGTGAAGCCCGGGTCCGAGGGGTCGCCGGGGATCAGCACCAGGGTGGCGCGGCGGGCGCTGCCCCCGGCCAGGGTGTTGAGGGCCTCCAGCGGGGTCCAGCGCTCGAAGCGCGCCAGCAGGCCCAGATGGTAGAGGCACAGGGGGCGGGTCGCATCGGCGCGGGCGAGCTCGGCGGCGACCTGCTCGATGGCCAGGTCGGTGATCTGGCGCACGCGGGTCCAGTCGGGGCCGCCGGGGCCCTGGGCTTCGGCCAGGTCGAAGCGGGCGGCGTCGACCTTCTTCTCCGCCAGGACCTGGTCGATCGCGGCGATCAGGCGCTGGTCCAGGTCGAGGCGCTGCAGCGCGGGGAAGCGCTCCAGCAGGCGGTTCGGCAGCTCCCGGAAGTGCCGGGCGCGGGACTTGAGCAACAGGAAGCCCTGGCGCGAGATGGTTTCTTCGAGCAGGCGCTCGAAGTCCGCGGCGTGTTCGGTGGGCCGGGGCGGCTGGGCGGCGTCGTAGCGGGCGGGCGCGTGCTGGGCGGGTTCCTGCAGGGTGCTGCGCGGGGCGCTCTTGGCGCTGTAGCGCTCGCCGCTGCCGAGGCGGTAGGCGCCCTGGCCAACGTTGAGGGCCGGGTCCCAGCGGCCGGGCCAACCGATCTCGGCGAGCAGTTGGTCGAGGGCCGGGCGCGGGGGCAGGCGCTCGGCGCGCGGGTAGCGGAGCTGGACGGCTTCGATCAGGTCGCCGAGCTCGACCTGGCGCTCGCCGGGCGCTTCCCCGTCGGCGCCGGGGCCGCGCAGGCGGCGGCCGAGGGTGGTCAAGAGGTGCTGGCAGCGTTCCAAAGCGCGGCGGGCTGAGAGGCCCACGGGGTAGAGCTCGCCGCGGGAGGAGAGGGCGATGTCGGGGGCGGCGGAGGCCACCAGGCGGGCCAGGCGCGGGGCGTTGGGGCGCTGCTCGCCGAGCAGGTCGTTGAAGGGCTCGAGCACGCGCAGCAGTTCGGTTTCGACTTCGGCGCGCTCGAGGCCCGCGGGGGCTGCGGCGAAGGCCAGGGCCAGCTCGCGGCCGCGCTTCAGGACCCAGGCGGCGAGGTCGCCCAAGCGGTCGTCGCGCACCAGCCAGGGTAGGCCTTCGCGGCGCACGAGGACGAAGCGCGGGGCGCTGCTCTCCGCTTCCAGTTCGAGGGCGATGCGCGCCAGGGCGGCCAGTTGCGGGCGGGCGGCGTCGAGGGGCTGGGTCGAGCCGCGCTCGCGCCAGAGCACCTCGCCGCACTCGGCGGGCGTCAGCAGGCCCCCCTGGCGCTCGAGGGCGGCGTGCAGCAGGTCGCGCAGCGCGCCGAGGTCGGCCTGCTCGGACCACCTTTGGCGATAGAGGCTGAGGGTCTGGGAGATCGTGCCCGGGTTGAGGCCCAGGGCCGTGGCCACGGCGAGCTGGGTCGGCCATTCGATGGAGGCCGCGGGCGCGGCGCCCGGGCCCGCCAGCGGGGTCAGCCCCAGGAGGCGCACCAGGATCTCCACGCTGCGCTCCGCGAGGCGGCCGACCGGCTGCAGGAGACCCGCTAGCTGCTGGTCCATGGGGACCGCGGAGGTCGAGGGCGCGACCTTCGCGGAAGACGGCGCGGATGGCGGCGGGGAGTTCGGAGCGGCGGTTCTCGCAGGCGGCTCGGCGCCGGCGGATGGGTCGAAAGGGGCGGAAAGCGGCGGAATCTTCGCGGTTGTTGGGTGAGCGGCAGGCGCCGGCGCCGGAACGGACGCCTGGATCGGGGCTATCGAGCTCTCGTGGGGCTCTGGGGGGGTCGGTTCGCCAGCGCGGTCCTTCGCTCCAGGGAAGAGCTGGCCCTGGGTTTTGGGCGCCGCAGGCCCGGCAGTGCGCGCCGCGTCCGGTTGGATGCCGGGGAACAGGCGCCGCAGGTCGCGCAGCAGGCGATTCAGGTCCTCCTGGGTCTTGGCGCCCACGTTGGGCATCTGGCGCAGGGTGTGCACCGGGAAGCGCAGGAAGTCGGCGACCGTGACCAGGCCGGCGCGATCGATGGCTCCCAAGAGGCGTGTGCCGAGGCCCAGCTCGTGCAGCGGGGTGGCGGGGCCAAGGTGCGCGACCGCGGCGGCGAGGCCGCCGGCGGCGATGGCCTGCTGGTGGGGCGTGGGCTGGTTGGCGCTCTGGAACACCTGGCGCCAGGCGCTGGCCATGGCGTCGGCGTTGTCGAAGCGGTCGCCCACGTGCCTGGCCAAAGCGCGCTGGAAGAAGGCCAGCAGGGGCACGCTGTAGCCCTCGGGGAATTGGCTGAGCCTGAGGTCCAGCTCGGCGTGGGTGAGCCGGGGGTCGCTGCGGTCGTCGCCCCACACGGGCAGTCTGCCCGTGGCCATTTCGAAGAGCGTCAGGGCCGCGGAATAGCGCTCGGCCTGCAGGTCCCAGCCGCGTCGGTCGATCACGAAGGGATCGAGGTAGGCCGGCGTGCCGACGTCCTTCTGGGAGGGGGGCGCCGCGGAGAGGGAAAAGTCGAACAGCACCAGCGCCAGGGCCTGTTTCTTGTCCTGGTCGCTGATGGCGATGTTGTCGGGTTTGAGGTCGCGGTGGTTGATGCCGCGCTGTTCCAGGTAGCTGAGGGCGGAGAGCAACTGGCCGCCGAAGCGCTCGAGCAGCTCGGAATGGATCGGGCCCGCGCGCACCAGACGGGCGCGCAGGGTCTCGCTGCTGGCGGGCTTGGTCAAGAAACCCCGGAAACGGCCCCAATCCAGCGACCGCTGGAAGCGCGCGATGTGCTCGTGATCGAGGGAGGCCAGCACCTCGGACTCCGCGTCGATGCGGGCGTTGTGGGCTTCGGATTGGGCCACCTTGAGCACGAAGCGCGGGGCGTCTTCGCCGGGGCCTTCGGCCACGAGGAAAGCCACCGCGGTCGCGCCCGAGCCCAGGCGCTTCACGATCCGCAGGCCGCCCGGGCCCGGGTCCTCGGCCCGGGCCTCGCGGGGATCCGGCAACGACGGCGCGCTGCGGTTGCGCTCCGCCTCCACCTTGGCGAGGCCCTCCAGGAACTCCCCCATCGAGGCATAGCGGTCCTCGACCAGCGGCGCCGTCGCGCGTCGCACCAGCTCCACCAGGGGCCCCGGGGCCGCCGGCAGTTCGGCCTGCAGGTCGAAGCCGCCCAGCTCGAGCTTGCTGCTCTGCTCCTCGGGGGTCTCGGCGGGGTGCTTGCCGGTGAACAGCAGGTAGGCCAGGCAGCCCAAAGAAAAGACGTCCAGGCAGGGGTCCTTCGAGGCCGGCTTGAGCCGCAGTTCGGGCGCCAGATAGAGCGCCAGGCGCGGATCGACGAAGGCCTCCGGGTGCTCGGTGCCGCTGATCAGGGTCTCGAAGCGCGAGCCGCTCTCGCGGACCTGGGCGCCGAGGCTCCAGTTCATCACCTTGACCTCCTGCACCAGCTCGGGCTGCTCGCTGGACTTGGGCAGGATCAGCACGTTG
This sequence comes from Planctomycetota bacterium, assembly GCA_044359835.1. GTDB lineage: Bacteria > Planctomycetota > UBA1135 > UBA1135 > JBIKLM01. Next base: position 291 of record JBIKLM010000410.1, on the reverse strand, counting down.
GCCGGGTTGAGCCCGCGGTGCACCACCCCCTGGGACCAAGCGAACTGCAGTGCCTCGCCGATGCGGCGCAGGATGCGCAGGCGCTGCTCGAAGGCCAAACGCCCGTGGAACTCCTGCACATAGCGGTCGAAGCGCAGGGACGGCTCGGGATGCTCGAAAACCAAGGAATCCCCGCCCTCTTCCGCCACGAAGCCCCGCTCCTGCAGGATGCTCGGGTGCGCCAGCCGCGCCAGCAGGCGCTGTTCGCGCTGGATCGCCTCGCGCAGCTGCTTGCGACCGACCTGGTCTCCG
>JBIKLM010000409.1:0-4037 GCA_044359835.1 Planctomycetota bacterium | reverse complement strand
GTTCGGGCGGCGACCCGGGCGGCAGCAGGGCCAGCAGCGCCCGGCCGCCCAGGGCCAGCAGCGGCCATTCGAGCAGCGCGGGCCCGAACAGCTTGGCGTGGTCGTGTCCATTCCAGGCAGCGAAGGCCCCCGCCCCGAACACGGCGAGGGCCCACAGCCACTCGAACAGCGGGTGCGCGGCCTTGGAGGACACCCGAGCAGTCTGCCAAGGCCGGAGGCCATCGCCGCCGCTCCGCTTGAGCCCAAGGCTGCGCGCCGCCCGGCGGGTCTCGCCCGGGACTCGCGTTGCTCCGCAGTCGGGGCCCAGGGGGGCGGCCCCTGTGGACCCGCCTTCGGAAGGCCTCCGCCCTGCCAACCCTCGGCCCAGACCCCGGGAACGCGGGGCGGCCCGCGGGGCCTCAGGCTGGGCGGCCCGCGACGGCCCGATCAGCGGCCCGGCGGGCTCACTGGGGATTGACCGAGATCAGGTGGTAGCTCTGCATCACGCGCCCGATCGCCGGCAGCATCAGCGGCGTGCCGACCGGACGGCGCCAGTTGCTGACCAGGTCGACGAAGTTCTTGTGGCCCACGAGCACGCCGGTCGGATCGACCAGGAAGGCCCCGAAACCGCCCTGGCTCTCCGTGCCGTAGAAGATCTCCAGCGCTTGCCCGTTCCCGACCGTGCCGCCCTGGCACGCGTCGCGGTAGGCGAACAGGCCCTCGTCGGCCCGCACCGCCTCGGGACCGGGGTAGTCGTTGCCCGTGGTCCAGCTGCCCAGGGAGGTCGAGATCAGCTCGAGCCACGGCACGGTGCCGAACAGGTTGATGCTCTGGAAGTTCGAGCCGCATTGGCTGGCGCCCTGCAGCTGCACCGCGGCGCTGTTGAGCGGGCCGAGGGCCGGCGGATTCAGGCAGCCGAAGGCCAGCGGGTTGTAGAAGCCCTGGGCCAGCTCCTCTTCGCTGTTGCACAGGGCCGGGGTGCCCGGCTGGTTGATGTTGCCGATCGCGCGCACGCTTTCGAAGGCCACCGGCGCCGGCGCGATCAGGCTGAGCGCCGGGACGAAGGGATTGATCGGCGTGTTCGGGGCCACCAGCGCGTAGCTGCGGGTCGGATTGGCGCCCGCGACGTTGCTCGAGATGCCCGGGAAGTTGATCAGCCAGTCGGCGCCGTGGAACAGGACCACCGAGGTCTTGAACTGCCCGCTGTTGCAGTCGAGCGCGTAGTCGACGTGGCCGTAGTAGAAGACCGTGTTGTTGATCGCCAGGTCGGCCGGGAACAGGAGCCCCGAAGGCACCACCGTCGAGGGGTTCTTCTGCAGGTCGAGCTTGATCAAGAAGCGCCAGACCTGGTAGTTCGCCGGCAGGGGCGGCACGCTGGGGGCCACACTGATGTTGCCGGTTTCGATCCAGGTGCGGGCGTAGTCGAGGAGGCCCTTGCCCACCAGGTGGGTGTTGCCCAGGCAGTCGCTGACCCGGATCTGCACCCCGAACTGACCGCAGACCACGCCCGGCAGGGGCGGGGTCAGGTCGAGTGTCGCGCAGGCCGTGCCGGCCAGGGCGCAGGAGTTCCAGGCGATCGCGCTGGCGGGCAGGCTGATCGGCGGGAAGGCCGGCAGGTTGGCGCCGGTCGGCGTGCAGCAGGGGCCGGCCAGGTTGTCGGGGGCGAAGCAGGGGGTGATCTGGGCCAGCGCGGCCGGGGCGATCAGGGCCAGGCTGGCGAGGGAGAGGAGTTGGCGCAGCATGGAGATGCGGGGTAGGGGAAGCCGGGGGCGCGAGGAGGCGCTGCTGGCCTCAGTGCCGGCTCGGGCCGGCGCGCACGCGCCAGCTCTCTCGATGGACCGCAAGTCCATTTACAGAATGGGGTTATGGAGCCTTTACGGCCTTGCCAAGGGGCTGCGGCGAGAGCCCCATAGGCCGCGGCCCGCCGGCGACCCTCCGGGGAGGATGCGCGGCGGGCCGGGGCGTCGGGCGGGGGCCGGGGCGGCCCTCGAGCGCCTGGCTTCAGAGGGGGTTGGCGGAGATCAGGTGGAAGCTCTGCATGACCTTGCCGATCGCCGGCAGCATCAGCGGCGCGCCCGCCGGGCGGCGCCAGTTGCTGACCAGGTCGACGAAGTGGAGGGCCGGCGTCACGACCGGACCCGGTTCGATCAGCTGGGCCGGGAAGCCCGCCAGGGTCTCGGCGCCGTAGAAGATCTCCAGGGACACGCCGTTGCCCGGGCCGCCCGCTTGACAGCCATCGCGGTACTGGAACAGGCCTTCGTCGGCGCGCACGCGCTCGGGGCCCGGGTATTCACCGACGCCGACCCACTGGCCGATCGAGTTGGAGATCGTCTCGAACCAGGGCGTCAAGCCGAACAGGTTGAGGCTCTGGAAGGCCGAGCCGCAGTTGCTCTGCCCCTGCATGGCGATGGCCGCGGTCTGGATCGGGCCCAGCGCCGGCGGGTTGATGCAGCCGAAGGCCAGGGGCAGGTAGGTGCCGCCGGCGAACAGGTCCTCTTCCGTACGGCAGGCGGGCACCGCCGGCGTGCCGATGGTGCGCACGGAATCCTCCGAGAAGACCCCGGCGGCCACCACGCTGGGCGCGGGGATGAAGGGCTGGACCGCGGTGTCCGGCGCCACCAGGGCGTGGGAGCGGATCGGATTGGCACCGCCCACCCCGCTCGAGATGCCCGGGTAGTGGATCAGGAAGTCCGAGCCATGGAACAGCATCAGCGCCTGCTTGAACTGGCCGGTCTGGCAGACCCGGGCGTAGTCCACGTAGCCGTAGTAGAAGGCGGTCGGGTTGAGCGTCAGGTCGGCGGGCACGGCGATCGACGGCAGCACCGCGGCCACCGGCGAGGCCAGGTCGACCTTGACCAGGAAGCGATAGACCTGGAAGTCGACGTTGGCCGGGCCGGCAGGCGTCGGCACCACGCCCTGCTCGACCCACGTGCGCGCGTAGTCGAGCACGGCCTGGCCCTGCAGCAGGGTGTTGCCCTGGCAGTCCTGGAGGCGCAGGGGCGCCTGCAGCTGGCCGCAGATGCCGTTCGGCTGGGGCGCTTGCAGGCTCAGGTTGGCGCAGACTTCGCCGGCCAGGCTGCAGGTGTCCCAGGCGATCGCGCTGCCGGGCAGGCTGAAGGCCGGCAGGGCCGGCAGGTTGACGCCCACCTGGAGGCAGCAGCCGCCGTCGAGGTTGTCGGGTTGGAAGCAGCCGACCTGGGCCTCAGCGGCCAAGGGCAGCGCCAGGATCAAGAGCGGGGAGAGCAGCAGGGTCTTCATGGGTGGGGCTGGTTGGGGGCGGGAACTTCCGCCGCCTCCGCAGAGAAGGCCCCGCCCGGAGCGCACGGCCGCGCGTTTTTTTTTCGGCGCTGCCGGCGTTCCGGGGCCTGCTGCCGGCGACTCGCACCCTGAGGCCGGCCGGCGCTCGAGCCGCCCGCGGACTCGATCATCAGGAGCGCTCTGCTTGCGCCCGTCTGCGCGGCTGCCTGCGCCGCTGCCTCGCGGTGCTATCCTGACCGGCATGCAGCCCGACGCCGGCGCTCTGCGGGTGGCCCTGTTCCAGTTCGACGTGGAGCGCGGTTTGGGCGCGGCGCTCGAGCGCAACCTGGCCCAGGTGCTCGGCGCCCTCGAACAGGCCGCCGCCCTGGGGGCGCGCCTGCTGTGCCTGCCGGAGATGTGGCCCACGTCCTTCCTGGCCGCCGGCGGCCCGTTCGGCAGCGCGGCGCTCCTGGCCCAGGCGGTGGGCGAGACCGAAGCGGCTTGGCAGCGGGCGGCGGCGCGCGCGCAGGCGCTGGGCCTGGCGCTGGTGGGCAGCGGCTTCGGGCCGGCGGGCCCGAGCGGCCTGCCCACCAACCGCCTGCGCTGGATCGAAGGCGGGCGGGAGCGCCTGTGCTACGACAAGCTGCACCTGTTCGGCCCGACCGGCGAGCCGATCGGCTTCGAGCGCGGCGCGGACCCTCCCCCGGTGATCGACTGGTGCGGGCTGCGGGCCTCCGGCATCGTCTGTTACGACCTGCGCTTCGGGCCCCTGGCGGAGGAGCTGCTCGAGGCCCGGGTCGAACTGCTGTGCGTGCCGGCCC
>JBIKLM010000408.1:0-4039 GCA_044359835.1 Planctomycetota bacterium | reverse complement strand
CTGGTGGAACAGCGCGCCGAGGCCAAGCTGTTCGTGCTCGATCAGCCGATCTACGTCCGCGACAGGGAAACCACCCTGGTGGCGCTGCCCAACGACCGCCCGGGACTGCGCCTGCAGTACGTGGCCAGCTTCCCGGCCTTCGGCAACCAACCGGCCAGCCAGCCCTCGTTCTCGGTCGACCTGAGCGAAGAGAGCTTCGAGGCCGAGATCGCCTCGGCGCGCACGTTCTGCTTGGCCTCCGAGGTGGAAGCCCTGCGGGCCGCGGGACTGGGCAAGGGCGCCACGCGCGAGAACACCGTGGTGTGGGGCGATGGCGAGACGGTGCTGCGCATGCCCGACGAGCCGGTGCGCCACAAGCTGCTCGACCTGATCGGCGACCTGGCCCTGCTGGGCTGCCGGCTGCAGGCCCAGGTGATCGCCAATCGGTCGGGACACGCCCAGAACGGCGACCTGGTGCGCCAGCTCGTCGACCGCATGCAGGCTCAGGAGACCGGCGGCGTGGTGCAGCGCGAATCGGGGCTCGAAGTGCGCGAGGTGATGCGCATGCTGCCGCACCGCTATCCGTTCCTGCTGATCGATCGGGTGCTCGAGATCGACGGTTTCCAGCGCGCCGTGGCGATCAAGAACGTGACCATCAACGAGCCGTTCTTCATGGGACACTTCCCCGATGCGCCGCTGATGCCGGGCGTCCTGCAGCTCGAGGCCCTGGCCCAGCTGGCCGGAGTGCTGTTGCTGCGCAAGATGGAGAACACCGGCAAACTGGCCGTTTTGTGGGCCATCGACAAGGTCAAGTTGCGCGCGGCGGTGACCCCCGGAGACCAGCTGCGGCTCGAGGTCGAGACGCTGCGCATGAAGGGCGAGCTGGGCCAGGTGCGCGGCACCGCGACGGTCGGCGGCAAGCTGGTCAGCGAGGCGGTGCTGACCTTCACGATGATCGATCCTTGATCGCCGTCGGCCGGGGGCCCGCCTGCGCAGCGCACGCGTCCGGCCCCGTCCGCGGGCCTGGGGATCGCCACCTGCGGCGGGGCTAGGCTGGATCGGCGCGGCTCGTTCTCGAGCGCGCGTGCTCGGAGGCTGGGAAAACGGGGGCTGCTGGCAATCGTGTGGGCAAGGGAGCCCTGCGACGATCCGGGAAGCCGGCAGACACAAGTCACGCGGCCCCACCGAGGCGGTGGAGCTGCGCCGCCGGTTGCGCCGCCGGACCGCGAGATCGATGCAACGGGGGGCGGCGCGGTCGGCGGCCGGGCGCAAGGGCCCCCTGGAGCTCCAGAGCCGGGGCCAGCGCTGTGTCCTTCACGCTTCAGGCGCCCACACAACTTCCTGAAGCGCCGGGAAAAAGACGGCGTGCAGCGGCGATCAGAGCCTCCGAGACCGCCGGCTGCGGCCCCTGGGCATCTGACGGGCCGGCGGACTGCTCGGGTGCGGCATGGGGCCATGGTCTCTCAGGCCCTCGTGTTCGCGGGTGCCCGGCCGGTCGGTCCCCGCGGGGCTCCCGGCGGGTGCCCGGACCGCGGGCCAAGGGCTCTCCGGTGGGGGGCGGAGCCGGCCGGGATGCGGTCGCGAAGCGGCCCGGGGGATTCGGCTTTTTCGGCCGGCAGGGGCTCGCCTGGGCTCGGCCCTCCGGAGGGCAGCCCCTCGGCTCGCGGGTGGGCCTGCGCCGTCCGACCGGCCGGGCGGAGGCCGGGGCGGCCCGCCGTCGAGAGCCCCTTCGGGCCCTGCCGGGGGCCCCAGCGGGGCGCTGCGGGGGGGACGCCGACCGGAGCATCCGGCGCGGGGAGGGCGCTGCTATCCTCCTTGCCCCCGGGAGGTCTCCCGGGTCCCTCCAGGGCTGTATTGGCCCGCCTGCTCCGTTCGATGACTACCCAGATCCATCCGACCGCCGTCCTCGAGGACGGCGTCGAGTTGGGCGTCGATGTCACCATCGGCCCACATTGTTTCATCGCCGCCGGGACGGCGATCGGCGACCGCACCCAGATCGGTCCCCAGGCGACCATCGCCGGTCGCGTGAGGATCGGGGCGGACAACCGGATCGGCCCCAAGATCAACATCTCGGGCAACACGCGCATCGGCGACCGAAACGTGATCTTCGGCTCGGCCTCCCTGGGCACCGCACCCCAGGACCTCTCCTACCGCGGCGAGGCCACGCGCCTCGAGATCGGCGACGAGAACACGATCCGTGAATTCGTCACCGTCAACCGCGGCACGGTCAAGGGCGGCGGAGTCACCCGCATCGGCAACAACTGCCTGCTGATGGCCTGCTGCCACGTGGCCCATGATTGCGACGTACGCAACCATGTGATCCTGGCCAACAACGTGCTGCTCGCCGGGCATGTCCTGGTCGAGGATCGCGCCAACGTGGCCGGCGGCGCAGCCGCCCACCACTTCGTCACGATCGGCCGGTTCGCTTACGTGGGCGGCGTCACCCGCATGCCCCAGGACGTGCCGCCCTTCATGATCTTCGAGGGCCACAAGCCCCGTGTGCGCGGCGTCAACGTGGTCGGACTCAAGCGCTCGGGCGTGCCCCCGGAGCGCATCGCCGCCGTGCGCGAGGCGTTTCGACTGATCTTCCGCGATCGGCGCCCCGACCGACCGCGCCGCGAGGTCTTGGCCCAGGTCAGCGCCCTGTTCCCGCACGTGCCCGAGGTCCAGGTGCTGGTCGAATCGCTGCGCAAGACCGAGCTGGGGCCCAAGGGCCGCTATCGCGAGACTCTGCGGGAGGAGTTCCAGCGCCAGGGGCGCCGGGACATCCTGGGCGAGACGGTCTGAGTGCCATGGCGACTGGCGAGCTGCGTGTCGCCGTGGTCGGAACCGGCCACCTGGGCCGGTTCCATGCGGAGATCTGGGCGGCCCAAGCGCGGGCCCGCCTGGTGGCCCTTTGCGACCAGGATGCCGCGCGCGCCGGCGCCCTCGCCGAGCGCCTCGGGGCCGAGGTGGTCGGGGACCCGCGGCACCTGATCGGTCGCGTCGACGCGGTCAGCGTGGCCACGCCCGCCGATCGCCACGGGCTGGTGGCGATCCCGCTGCTCGAGGCCGGTATCGCCTGTTTGGTGGAAAAACCGCTCGCCCACCACTCCAGCGAGGCCGCGGAGATCGTCGCCGCCGCTGAGCGGGGCCGAGCGCTGCTGGCCGTGGGGCACTCCGAACGCTTTCAGCCGCCGGTCGAGTGGTGTCTGCAGCGCGCCCTCGAGCCCCGCTGGGCGGCCTTCGAGCGCGCCACGCCCAGCGGTCCGCGCGGGCGCGAGGTCAGCGCGGTGCACGACCTGATGGTGCACGACATCGACCTGGCCCTGGCCCTGTTCCGCAGCGAGCCCGTGGCCGCCGAGCTGCTGGCCCCTTCGCCCCCCGGCAGCGATCGGATCCACGCGCGCTTGCACTTCCCCGGCGGCGGTCGAGCGGAGCTGCTGGCGGACCGCGCTTGCGCGGATCCCAAGCGCGGCATCGAGATCGAGGCGGCCCTCGGGCGCGTCCAGATCGACCTCGTGCGCACGGCCCTGCGCCTGACGGCCCCCGGCGCCCCGTCCCAGGATCTGACCTTCCCCGCCGCGCCCCGGCCGCTGCAGGCCGAGCTGGCCGATTTCGCCGCCGCCTGCCTGGCGGGCCAGGCGCCGCGGGTCTCCGGCGCCGCGGGGCTGCTGGCCGTGCGCTGGGCCGATCGCATCGAGTCCCTGCGAACGGGAAGCTGAGTCCTGCCGGGACCACCGGCCGCTGCCTGAAGTCGTCCCGATCCGGGCCGGCAGCGACCGCCCGCCGAGGCGAGCCTGCCCAGGGACCCCTCGGTGCCAGGCCGATCCGCTTGGCGGCCCGCATCCGGCATTCTCGATGCGAGCCCGAGCCCCAGCGTTTGCGTCGCGGCGCGCCTTGCCGCGGGGCTGGGCGAAGTCCGGGCACACACACGCCTGGGCCGATGGCCGGCTCGAAAGCTCCGCGGACTCGGTCCAACGCCGAGAGCCCGTGCAGCGCCCGGCCCGCTGGGCTCCCGCGCGACCTGTTGCTCGCCGGCCCCTGTGCTATCTTCGACCACGGCCTGGCCGCGCTCGTG
>JBIKLM010000407.1:0-4044 GCA_044359835.1 Planctomycetota bacterium | reverse complement strand
TCGCGCTCCAGCACGTGGGCCAGCCCCGCGCGCAGCCAGAAGGGCAGCTCGAAGGAATAGTGGCGATAGCCGTCGAGCAGGTTGATGGTCATGTTGTAGACCACGTGGCAGTGCATGGCGGCGTCCTTCAAGAGGCCCTCGTCCGCGTCGTTCACCACCAAGATCAGAGAGTCCCGATCGAGCACGTTCCAGCGCTGGGTGCGCTTGACCACCAGGCCGAAGCTCTCCCGCAGGAACTTCTCCGAAGGCGCTTCGCCGGGCAGGATCAAGACCTCGTATTTCCCAACCTGGCCGAGGAAAGGCCCGCGGCCCCAATACTCGCCTTCCATGTTCCAGACCGTGTCTTCGGGCGGGAAGTTCGCATCCGTGACCTGCAGCACGCGCTGCACCCGCGTGTAGAGCTCCTCGAGACGCTGGGCGAACAGCAGCGCCCGCAGCCAGCGGTCCAGGCGCTTGGCGCCGCTGTCCACCGTGGGCAGCTTGGCCTCGAGGCGCTCGAGTTCCGGCACCAGCTTGCGCTTGTCCTTCAGCGCGACCTTGTATTCGCCCAGCGCGAAACCGAGCTCGAAGTGGGCCGTCTCGATCCACAGGATGTCGGTGCCCGCCAGCAGCGCATCCACGCTGGCGGTGTCGCCGGTGCCGAACTCGAAGCCGCCCAGGGACAGGATCCCGGCCGCCGCCATCAGCTGCTCGGGCGTGCCGAATTCCTGGGCCTGCTTGCCATACAGGTAGGGATTGCCCTGGGGCGCGTTGGCGGGCAGGGCCTCGGGCTTCTTCTGGGCCCAGGCCGGGGCGCCGGCGAGGAGCCAGAAGGCGGTCAGCGCCAGCGCGGGCACCCGGACAAGGCGCGCGGTGAACAGGGCGAAGGGAGTCATCTCGGTCGTTTGGTCCAGACGCACTAGGGGCTGCGGGGCGGGTGGATACGGTTGGCTGCGGCCGGCGTGCGGCCCCGCAGCATGCTGACAGGCCGGTGTCACGGCTCGCGTCCTGCCCGAGGCCTGTTTTTTCAGGCGGTCATCCGCCCGGCGCCGGAGCGGGCGGTCCGAGGGTCGGCGCCGGGGGCGGCGTTTCGAGCAGGCCGACGAGGCGCGCTTGCACCGCTTCGGCCAGGTCAGGGTCCGCGACCAGCAGGCGGCGCCCGCGCAGCTCCGCCTCCGGCTCGCGCAGGGTCTCGGCGGGCACATAGGGCCACACGATCAGCTCGAGGGCGTAGCGCTCGCGGGCCGGATCGGCGGCCGGTTGATGCTCGAGGATGCGCAGCCATCCGAAGCGGCCGAGCCCCTCCACGGGGCCGATCCAGGGGCTGGGCCAGGGCTCCCGCGCGGGGCTGCCGTTCGGGTAGGCCAGGGAGCGAGCCAGGGCCCACAGATCGACGCCCAGGGACAGCCAGGGGCCCGCGAGCACCCCGTACTGGCAGGGGGCCGCGAAGGGCGCCGGGGGCGCCCCCAAATCGGTGAAGCCGTCGGGCCAGCCCGGCTCCGGGGCCGGGGGCGGGGGCGGGGGGGGCCCGGGCGGGACCAGGCCGCGGGTTTGCTCGCGGGCCAGCGCGCGCTCTCGGCCATAGGCGGCCGCCAGGGCGGCGCGCGGCAGCAGCAGGTTGGTCAGGGCGCGCCGCCGCGAGGCCGGGGCGCTTTCCGCCGGGTAGAGCAGGGCGAAGGCGGCGGCCGTGCGCTCCAGGTCCTCGAAGGAAATCGGGACCCCGTCGAGGGACAGGGCCTGGCCGCCCGGCAGCGCTGCGACCGTCAGGCCGCCTCCCGCGGGCCGGGCCGGCTGCTGGGCCGGGGAACAGGCGGCCAGCAGGCATAGCCCTGCTGCGCACAGGCTGCGCCAGCCCGCGCCTCCGATCGGCGCGGCTTCCCGGCCGCCGCCCCGGCTCCCCTGGCCCGCCATCACGGGCCGGTCTTCTGGTCGAAGCGCGCCACGAAGCGCGGCGCCCGGACCGTGGCGAACCGGTAGGTCTCCTGGATCCAGCCGGTCAAGGGCCGCGGTCCACCCTGGGTCGGCGGCAGCAGCGGCGAAGGCTCCGAAATCACGGGCAGCGGGCCTTCGCCGGCGCTGACGAAGGCCGGAAATTGACCGAGCACCTCGATCCACAGGCAGCGCGGGTCGGCGGGCCAGGACTCGATCCGCAGGGTGTAGGCCTGGGGTTCCGTGGGGGTCCCGGGCAGGCTGAAGCGCAGGCCCACGCCCGCGATCGGGCGCTCGAATTCGCTCAACTCCTGCTCGAGGTCGAGGACCCGTTTGGCCAAGAATTCGAGGCTCTGGGGCGGATTCTTGGGATTGATCAGGGTGCGGATCAGGATCCCCGTGGCCAGGAACACCGGCACCGGGCGTTCGGCCAGCAGGGCATCCAGGGTGTGCTCCACGCGCTGGGCGAACTCTTCGGTGGTCAGGCCGGTGCCCTGCTCGGCGAAGCGCACCCGATCGGGCAGCAGCGCCACCTGGGACTCCATGCCGCGCTGCTCCGCGGGGTTGGCCAGGAGCGCCCCCTGGGGCAGCACGTGGAAGCTCTGGTAGGGGGGGCTGCCGGCCTGGAACAGGCGATTGTGGACGCGCTGGAAGACCGCCGGGTCGGGAGCCTGCGGCGGGTGCAGCAGTTCGCAGAAATAGGCGATCGTGCGCGGGGCGTAGGCCATGGCGGGGGCCCCCTCCGGGGCGCGGCTGGCCAGAGGATACGGGCGGCCGGGCGGGCCTGCTCCGGGCCGACTGGGGCGCCGTTAGGATGTTCGGCCCGCCGAGCCCCCCGTGCGGGGCCAACGCGTGCTGCGCGGGCCCCGTAGCAGCGCCCTCGGCCCGCCCGCCCTGGCCCGCGCCGGTCCCGCCCCCTTTTTCCTCGTCCAGAAGCCCTCGACATGCGCCCGTCCCCGAAGCGTTCGACCCTCAAGCAAGCACCGGCCCGTTTCGGCGGCTGGGCGGCCCTGGCCCTGCTGGGATGGGGCCTGATCGGTTTCCCCTGCATGGCCCCGGCGGTCTCCGCTGCGCCGCTGGCGCTGGTCCAGGAGGCGGCCCCGGCGCCGCGCGGCCCGGCGCTCGAGCCGGTCGAGATCGGCGCCGAGCAGCTGGCCCGCGGGCTGGCCTCCCTGGGCCTGCCCACGGAGGGCGTCGAGGCGATCCGCGTCAGCGCCCCCGAGCTGCGCCGCCAGCTGGTCTACCAGTTCGGCAGCCAGGCGCTCGATTCGCGCAAGGTCGACGTGTTCATCGAGCAGGAGCGCGCCGCCCAGATCGCCGCCGGGGTCGCGCCCGAGCGCTTCGAGGTCGGCGAGCAGGAGGTCAAGCGCAAGGTCGAAGAGGCGCTGCAGTCCGTGCGCGAGCAATACCCCACGCTCGACCCGGCGGTGGTGCTCTCCTACAACAACATCGACATCAAGAACCTCGAGCGCATGACGCGCCAGAGCACGATGTTCGACATCGTGTTCCTGCCCGAGAACCCCGACGAGTGGCCCGCCACCACCGCCGAGGCGATCAAGGGCCGCATGGGCGAGGCCCTCGTGACCCAGCTCAAGGACGGCTACGCCAAGCGCCAGGAAGCCCTGGCGGCCATGACCGAGGAGGAGCGCACCAAGGCCAAGCAGAGCCAGGGCATCTTCCAGATGCTGCTGCGCACGCAGGTCCAGCAGGAACTCAACTCCGCCGCGGAGATCGAGTACGCCTCCCAGGGCCTGCCCGTCGAGGTAGCCATGCGCATCAACGGCCGCGACGTGCTGGTCAGCGACGTCTACGCCGACATCGAAGCGGGGCTCAGCGCCCAGCAGGTCGAAGAAGCCCGCCGCTGGATGGCCAAGTGCGCCGTGCTCGAGGCCGTGCTGCGGCGCAGCGGCAAGCTGCTCAGCGACGAGGAGTTCGCGCCCCTCTACGAGGCCCACGTGAATCCCCCGGGCCAGAGCGTCTTCCCGATGGAGACCGTGATCCGCCAGTACCAGAAGTTCCCCTCCATGGACGTCTACCGGCAGTACTACCGGTTGCTGGCCAGCTACGAGCGCATGATCGCGGAAGAGATCAACGATCAGAACCTGCAGGCGCACTTCGACCGGCGCGGCAACCGGA
>JBIKLM010000406.1:0-4075 GCA_044359835.1 Planctomycetota bacterium | reverse complement strand
GCCCTAGGGCGCAGGCGCGGAGAGCGGACCGCGGCCGCCGCGCCGGTGGGCGGAGGGGCCGGGGTGGAGCGGATTCGATGGGCGTCCGCTGCGCGCGGACCGCACCCGGAAGCCGGGCGAGCCGCTCTCAGAGCCTCAAGGAGCAGTCAGCGCGGGGCGCCGGTCCACGCCGGAGCTCGGTCGCGGACGGGCGGCCCCAGCCTCTGCGGCCGCCGGATGGCGGCCCAAAGGCATGCTGACAGGCTGGTCTTACTGCTCGGGCGGAGCCCGAGTCGATTTTTTTTCTCAGCCTGTCAGCGCGCGAAGGCTGCGTCGAAGGCGGCCTTCGAGGGGGCGAAATCGAGGCGGCGCACGAACTGGGCCGCTTCGCGGGCGCCGGCCTCGCGGTCCATGGCGGGATCTTCCCATTCGACCGTCAGGGGCCCGCGATAGCCGACCTGGTTGAGCGCGCGGATCAGGCCCTCGAAATCGATCCGGCCGCGGCCCGGGGAGCGGAAGTCCCAGGCGCGCCCGGGGCGCCCGAACTCGCTATGGCCGCCGAAGGTGCCGATCGGCGTGGGGCGCTCGCTCCACCACACGTCCTTGACGTGGCAGTTGAAGATCCGCGCGCCGAATTCGTGCACGAAGGCCAGGTAATCGACGTTTTGGTAGCCGAAGTGCGAGGGGTCGAAGTTGAACCCGAAGGCCGGATGGTTGCGGACGGCTTCGAGGGCCCGGCGGGTGCTGTGGAGGTCGAAGGCGATCTCGGTGGGGTGCACCTCGAGGGCGAAGCCCACGCGCTGCTCGGCGAAGGAGTCCAGGATCGGCGCGAAGCGCCGTGCGAAGTCGGCGTAGCCCCCATCGATCAGGGCCGGCGGCACGGGCGGGAACGAATACAGGAGGTGCCAGATCGAGGAGCCGGTGAAGCCGTTGACCACCGCCCGGCCGCGCTCGGCCAGGGCCGCGGCGACCGGGGCCGGGGCGGCGTCGAAGAAGCGCCGCGCCGCGCGCGCGGTGACGATCAGCTCCTTGGCGGCGCGCTGGCGCACGCCCTCCGGATCGCCGTCGCCCCACACGGCCGCGGGCAGGATCGCCCGGTGGCGCTGGTCGATCGGGTCGCAGACCGCCTGGCCCACCAGGTGGGTCGAGATCGCAAAGCAGGACAGGCCGTGGTCCTGCAGCAGGCGCCAGCGCTCGGCCACGTAGCGCGGATCGACGGCGGCCTGGTGGACGTCGAAGTGATCGCCCCAGCAGGCCAATTCGAGGCCGTCGTAGCCGAAGTCCTTGGCCTTCTTGGCCAGGGACTCCAGGGGCAGATCGGCCCACTGGCCGGTGAACAAGCAGACGGGGCGGGGCATGGAGCGGGGCGGGATGGCGGTTCTTATGGAGGCGCGGGAGGGCCGCGCGGTTCAGCGCACTTCGGCCAGGGGCACGCTATGGCCGGATTCGGCGGCTAGCACGGCCGCGTGCAGGATGCGCTGGACCTCGAAGGCGTCCGCGAAGGTCGGCAGGGGCACCGCAGGCTCGCGGCCGGCCAGTGCGCCGAGCACGTCGGCGACCTGGTTGGTGAAGGTGTGCTCGTAGCCGATCAGGTGCGCGTCCGGCCACCAGTGCTCGGCGTAGGGGTGGCTGCCGGCGTGGGTGCACATGATGCGGCGCCAGCCGCCTTCGCGAGGGCCGTCGGAGAGGTCGGCGAAACGCAGCACGTTCATGTCCTCGAATTCGAAGCGCAGCGAGCCGCGCTCGCCGTTCAGCTCGATCGAGTTGGCGTTCTGGTGCGGCGCCGCCAGGCGCGAGGACTCGAACGAGCACAGGGTGCCGCCCTGGCTCGAGGCCAGAAAAAGCAGCGCGTCGTCCACGTCGCTCTTGGCCGGGCGCCCGGTCAGGTCGGCGCGCTGTTCGATGAAGGTGCGCTGCACGGCGCCGTGCACGTGGGTCAGCTCCTCGCCGAGCAGGAAGCGCACCAGGTCGATCAGGTGCGCGTTCAGGTCGCCGTGGGCGCCGCTGCCGGCCTTGTGGCGCTCGAAACGCCAGGACAGGGGCGTGTCGGGCCCGCCCCAGCTCTGCAGGTAGCTGGCGCGGGCGTGGTAGATGCGCCCGAGGCGTCCCTCGCGCACCAGCTTCCAGGCGGTAGCCACGGCGGGGCAGCGGCGGTAGTTGAACCAGACGAAGGCGCGGCCGCGGGCCCCCGCGGCGGCGTCGCGCATGGCGCGGGCGTCCGCCAGGGTGCCGGCCAGGGGCTTTTCGCACAGCACGTGCTTGCCGGCCGCCAGGGCCGCCAGGGCCGGCTCGCGGTGCAGGTGGTTGGGGGTGGCCACGTCGACCAGCTCGACGGCGGGGTCGGCGACCAGCTGGCGCCAGTCCGTGGTGACCTGGCCCCAGCCCCAGGTGGCGGCGAAGCGCTCGAGTTCGGCGCGGTCCTGCCCGGCGACCCGCACGAGCCGGGGGGCCAGCGGCGGGTTGCAAAAGCGCAGGGCCTGCTGGAAGGCGTTCGAATGGGCGCGGCCCATGAACTTCTGGCCGATCAGGCCGATCCCGAGGCTCGGGCGGGAGGACGCGGAGGCGGAGCTCGGATCGGGGCTGGCGAGGGGGCTCAAGCGGGGCGGGGGGCGGGGGACGGCGGCAACGATAGCCGCCCCGGGCCGAAGGGGGCAGGGAGCAGCCCGGCCCCCACCGGCAGCCCCGCTGGGACCGACTCCCCAGGGTTTGCCCGGGGTCGCCGGGGGGAGCGGACCGAGGCCCAAGGGCGGGCCGCGTGTACGGAAATTGCAAGAAGCCCGAAAAGCGGAGGGTTGGCTGTCCGATCGAACGTCCCAGATGTCTCCCCAGGAGCAGATCGGTTCGTCCCGCGACAGGGACCCGTTGCCTTCCGATCGCGTCCGGCTAGCCCCGGAGGCGGTCCCGGTCGGTTCGGATCCGGTCCCCGCCCCCATGCCCAAGTCTCGCCAATCCCGCTGGCTGCGCTTCCTGACCGGGTCCCGCCCGGGCCTGGACCTGCCCGGACTCCTGACCGCCAGCGAGTTCGAGCGGCTGTTCCTGCGCGAGAAAGCCCTGGCCGATCGGCACGCGCGCACCTTCTCGCTGGTGGTGATCGAGCCGCGCGGCGACGACGAGCAGCTGCGGCGCCTCGGGGAGGTCCTGAAGGCCCGCCTGCGCGGCGGCGACGCGGTCGGGAGCCTGGACAGCTCGCGGCTGGCGGTGCTGCTGGCGGGCACCGATGCCGAGGGGGCTTGGACCTACGCGGACGATCTGCTGCGGCGCCTGGCGGAAGCCGAGGTCGCGGCGGATTGCCGGGTCTACGCGGACCTGCCCTACCAGTTCCAGGGCCAGGGCCGGCAGATCGGCGGGCCGCCTCCGGCCCTCAGCGAGGCCGCGCCGGCGACCCAAGGGGCCGAGCGCAGCGAGGCCGGGCGGGAGCCGCAACACCCGGGGCAGAAAAAGCTGGAGTTCCCCGACCAGGCCGCGGGCGCTGACGGCGAGGCCCCAGCGGCCCGCACGCAGGGCCCAGGGAAATCCGATCCGGAGGCTGGGGCCGGCCCGGACGAGGGCGAGCCCGCGCGCTTCCCGATGGCCCTGCCCGATGGCTTCGCGGTCGCGGAGGGCAACACCGTGCGCCGCTTGCAGCGCGAGCCGGAACCGGCGGGCGTCGCTGGCCGCTTGGTGGCCTTCCCGGAGCGCCTGGCGGACGTGGCGGCGATCCGGCGCGACCTGGGCGAGCGCCCGGTGCACAGCCTGGAGGAGGTCCTGGTGGCCCCTACGCCCCTGTGGAAACGCTCCATGGACGTGCTCGGAGCCGGCACGGCCCTGGTGCTGCTCTCGCCCCTGTTCCTGGCCCTGGCCGTGCTGGTGCGCCTGTCCTCGCCGGGCCCGATCATCTTCCGCCAGCAGCGCGTCGGCGCCGGCGGCAAGCCGTTCACCTTCTACAAGTTCCGCTCCATGTACGTGGACGCGGAGGCCCGCAAGGCGGCCTTGATGGCCCAGAACGAGGCCGACGGCCCGGTCTTCAAGATCAAGAACGACCCGCGGGTCACGCCGATCGGACGCGTGCTGCGGCGCTACAGCCTCGATGAGCTGCCGCAGATCTGGAACGTGCTGA
>JBIKLM010000405.1:0-4100 GCA_044359835.1 Planctomycetota bacterium | reverse complement strand
GCATGGCAGCCCGAGGCCATCATGAAAGGCCGGTGTGACCGCTCGGGCGAAGCCCGAGCCGATTCACTCTGAACCCTTCAACGCGTGCGCTGCAGGATCAGGTAGCCCACGTTGAGCGGGATCGGATCGCTGAATTCGCCGGGCTCCAGCTCGAAATTGGCGCGCAGGAAGTTGGGCAGTCCGGGCTGATGCCGGTGGAACCAGCCCACGTCGCCGCGGCGCTCGCGGCCGCCGGCGGGATCGTCGTTGAAGCGCGCGGCCAACTCGGCGAAATCCTCGCCGGCCGCCAGCCGCTCGATCATCTGGGCCGCCACCAGTTCGGCCTCGGCCGCGTTGCGGCCGGGCAACTGGGCCACGGGCAGGCGCGCCTCGTCGAAGGAAATCAGCATGCCGTTGAAGCGCGCCCACACCTTGGGAGCCAGCTCGGGCGGCAGGCTCTCGGGCGCGACCGGCTGCACCAGGAACAGGCCCATGGGGGTCTCGACCGGGGCGGAGACCTGGCCGAGGGGCGTGTCGAAGGCGGCCGCCTTGATCATCGAATCCCCGCTGCCGCGCTCGAACACGGCCATGGCACCGCGGCGCTCCTTGAGCGCGGGATCGTCGTTGACCTCCCCGGCGAGGGCCGCGAAGTCCTGCCCGGCCTCGAGCCGGGCCAGCAGCTCCCGGGCGCGGGCCCAAGACTCGGGGCCGGTGCCTTGGATCTGGATCGCCCGGGCGCCGACGCGCTCGGGGATGCGCTGGGCGAGCATGTAACCCGCGGCGGTGAACAGCACCGGACTCAGATCGAAGGCCTGGGCCGAGAACAGCCAAGCGTCCAGGGCATCGCCCAGGAGGCCCGGGGGCACGACCCCCAACAGGCCGCCGTTGAGGGCGTTCGAGGCATCGGAATGCCGGCGCGCCAGCTCGGCGAAATCGGCGCCGGCGGCGACCCGCGCGCGCAATTCCTGCGCGAAGCGCTCGGCTTCCTCGCGCGTCTTGACGTTCTTGCGGGGGGAACCGACCGCGCCTTCGAAGCGCACCTGGATCACGCGCAGCGCGCGCAGTTCCGGGGGCTGTTCCCCGAGATGCAGCGTCTCGGCGAAGACCGACACCGCAGGCCGCGGGGCGGGGCTGGGCGGGGGCGGAGGCCCCGGCTCCTGCGCTTCCTGAGCCGCGGCGGGGAGCGGGGCTGGGCCGGAAGGCACCTGGACCGCGTTCCAGCCCGCGGCCTGGAACGGGAGGGCGAAGGCAAGCAATGCCGGGAAGTAGCGCATGGGACCGAACGTTGGGCCTGGAGCATACGCGAGCCCGCGGGCCATCGTGAGTCCGGCGCGGCCGAGGGGGGTCAGCCCGCTTCGCTGCAGGCGGGGCCCGGCCCGAGCCTGCGGTGGAGAGCCGCCCGGCTCCGGGCAACGCCTGGTGTCGCGGGGGGCGGCCGCGGGTTTCGGCGCCAGGCGCGAAGCCCGCGAGGGGCGCTCGCTGGGGCCGCCCCCGGGCTCACTTGCCGCCCTCGGCAGCGCCGGCGGTGCGCCGGATGCCGAGCCAACGATCGATCAGCTCGCGCCCGGAAGTGCCGAGCTCGATGTCGCTGTCGAGCATCTCGAGCAGGTTGCGCCGGAAGGCCAGGGCCAGGCGCTCGGGCGTGTCGCCGGCCGCCAGGGTATGGCCCGCATAGCCGATGCCCTTCAGTACGAAGGTGATCGCCTGACGCGGGATGGGCGCATCCTCGTCCGCCAAACGGTCGCGGATCGCTTTGGAGGTGGCCGAGAGGTCGTAGGGGCGCTCGGCGAGCTCCTGGGCCAGGCAGGCGAACAGCCGCTGGTACTCCTCGCCGCTCAAGAGGGGCACGTTGGTGTGGCTGTGGATGCGCTTGAGCAGTTCGAGCTCCTGGGCCGGCAGGGTCGAGAGGTGCGTGCTCGCGCCGCCCAGCTCGGGGAACTGATCCTCCTGGTGGCGGTTCGGATCGACGAGATAGCCGGGCGAATTGGGGCCGGTGCGGACCTCGAAGCCGGGGTGGTCGAAGCGGTCGAGCAGCTTCTTGAAACTGCCGGCGCCGAGCCAATCGCTCTGCAGCAGGCCCTCGCCGAAATAGAGCCCGGCGCTCTGGGCCACGGCGGCCAGGGGCAGGGGCCGCGGCGCCTTGGCGGCCAGGTCGCTGAGCCAGGCGATGATGCGCGCTTCGTCGACCGGCCCGCTGGCCGATCCCGCGGGCACCGGGACGCGCGTCTCGACGCGCCACTGGTCGCCCTCGGTCATCGACAGGGACGGATTCATGGCCACGATCGCGCGCGTCAGCGCGCGCAGGCCGAAGTAACCGAGCCAGTTGCTCTCGGGGGTGAACTCGGGGAAGCGCCGCAGGATGCGCGGCATCAGCTCGGCCGGCACCGCACCGGCCTTTTGGACCTCGAGCAGGACCTCGGCGGCCATGCGCTCGAGCACGGCGGGATCGGCGCCCTCGCGCACCGGCGGCGGCGGCGGCTCGCTGGCGTCGAGCCCCAGGGCGTGTTCGATGAACTGCTCTTCGGTCAGCACCCGGTCGCTGGCCGAGGTGTAGGCCGCCGAGGCCGATCCGACGGTCAGCACCACGGTGCGCTTGTCGTGGGCGCGCAGGCGCTGCAACACCGGGGTGAAGTCGGCGTCCGCCGAAAACAGGATGAACTCCTCCACGTGCGGATAGAGGTTCAGCACGTCGAGGATGTCGATCACCATGTGCACATCGGCGCCGGTCTTGCCGCGATGCGTCAGGGGCGGGCAGTCGACGGCCGTGAAGGCCGCTTGGGTGAAGTCTGCCCGATAGCGATGGAACACCTTGGGGTTCAGGTAGCAGCGCCGCACCAGCACCGAGCGCGGGCTCAGATCGCCTCCGGGTTCCTCCCCCGGCATGCCGCGCTCGATCCAGGTCAGCCACTCGCGGGGCTGGGCGGCAAACTGCTCGGCGGCCCGCGGGTGGATCTTCTGGAGCCCGATCCAGACGTTGTCGAAATCGATGAAAACTGCGGTCTTGATCGCGCGGGTCATTCGCTCCTGATCCGATGGGGGGTCTGGGGGCCGAAGGAAGTGTCGGGCTGCCCGGATCGCCGGCCTCGGAAGGTTCGGTAGTTTTCCCGGGGGAATGTGACTTGAACAGGAGGGAGCGGCCGATTCCCGCCCCTGGGCGGCTCCAGGATAACGAGTCAGGGGGACGGGCCGATCCGCAGGGCCCGCTCGAGCAGCGCCTCCAGGGGCCGGGCTTCGAAGCCCAGCTCCCGGCGCGCCCGCGAACCGTCGAAGGCGAAGTGCTGCCCGAGCAGCTCGAGGGCCTCGGGAGCCAGCAGGCCGAGGGGCCGCAGGCGGTCGAGGGCGCGCGCGGCCTGCACCAGGGCGGCCCACAGGACCGGCGGAACCACCCCCAGGGGCGCCGGCTTGGCCAGCGCCCGGCAGGCGGCCCCGTACAGGTCGAGCAGCGTGCGCGGCCGCTCCACCAGCAGGTAGCTCCGGCCCGCGCGCCCCTTTTCCAGGGCCAGCAGGGTCCCGCGGGCCGCGTCGTCCACGTCGACCGGAGTCAGGGAACCGGGCGCGACCCACAGCGGCGCCCCGCGCGCCTTGAGGCGGGCCAGGAAACGGGCGGTGTTGCTGCGCTCGGTCGGGCCGAAGATCGCTCCCGGCAGCACGGCGCGCACGTCCCGACCCGCCTCCCGCCCCCATTCGAAGGCCGCCGCCTGGGCGGCGCGCTTCGAATGCAGATAGGCCGAGGCCAGCTGCTGGCCGGCGAAGTGCGAATCCTCGTCCAGGGGCCTCTGGGGGCTCGGCGCCGGGCCCAGGACGGCGACCGAACTGACCAGCAGCAGCCGCCCGAGCTCGGCCCGCCCCAGGGCGGCGCAGAGGGCCTCGGTCCCGCCCAGGTTGACCTCGAAATTGGCCCGCCGGTCGCGGCGCCGATAGCTGATCAGAGCGGCGGAATGGATCGCGGCCCCCTGTCGATCGAGGGCCCGCAGCCGCCGCGCGGCGGCCTCCAGGCTGGCGGGGTCGCGCAGGTCGCCGGCCAGGATCTCGAGCCCAGGCCCCGGGCGCAGCGGCGCCTGGTCGGGGCGGCGCAGCAGGGCCAGCACCCCGTAGCCCCGCTGCAGCGCTTCGGCCACCAG
>JBIKLM010000054.1:0-14364 GCA_044359835.1 Planctomycetota bacterium | reverse complement strand
GGGGGGCGGGGCGGCGCCACGGCGGGCGGGCGCTCGTGGCGGCGGGGGGGGTGGGGCAGGGAGCTCATGGGCGGGCGAGGGGCAGGTCTCGATCGGCCGGAGGTGGGCTGGCGCCGGAGGTCGGTGGCAGGGCCAACCGCCCCGCAGCCGCTCGGTGGGAATAGGCCGAGCGGCCGCTCAGGTCCAGGGAGGCGGGGATCGAAAGGGCCCCCTGTCGACCGTCCCCGGCCGCGTCGGCCCTGCCCCTCCCCGCGGCCCATTCCGACCCCCAAGCGATCTCCATGAATCCCCTCTCTGGCCGCACGGCCCTGGTCGCCGGCGGCGGCGGCTTCATCGGCGGGCACCTGGTGCGCGCCCTGCTCGAGCGCGGCTACGCCCGCGTGCGCTCCGTGGACATCAAGCCCTTCGACCAGTGGTACCAGTGGTTCGAAGGAGCCGAGAACCTGGTGCTGGACCTGGGCGAGCTGGCGGCTTGCCAGCAGGCCACCGAGGGCATCACCGACGTCTTCAATCTGGCCGCCGACATGGGGGGCATGGGCTTCATCGAGAAGAACAAAGCGCGCTGCATGCTCAGCGTGCGCATCAACACGCACCTCTTGATGGCGGCCCAGGAGCGCGAGGTCGAGCGTTTCTTCTTCGCCTCCTCGGCCTGCGTCTACAACGGGGACAAGCAGACCGAAGCGAACGGGACCGCGCTCAAGGAGTCGGACGCCTACCCGGCCCTGTGCGAGGACGGCTACGGCTGGGAGAAGCTGTTCAGCGAGCGCATGTGCCGCCACTTCAGCGAGGACTTCGGGCTCTATACCCGCGTGGCGCGCTTCCACAACGTCTACGGACCGCACGGGACTTTCCGCGGCGGCCGCGAGAAGGCGCCCGCGGCGATCTGCCGCAAGGTGATCGAGGCCAAGCTCTCCGGACAGCATCAAATCGAGATCTGGGGCGACGGCGAGCAGACGCGCAGCTTCATGTACATCGACGACTGCGTGCGCGGCATCGAGCTGCTGCACGGCGGACATTTCGCCGAGCCGATCAACCTGGGCTCCTCCGAGCTGGTCTCGATCAACCGTCTGGTCGACATCGCCGAGGGCTTCGCCGGCATCCGCGTGCAGCGGCGCTACGACCTGGATGCGCCCAAGGGCGTGCGCGGTAGGAACTCCGACAACACGCTGATAAAGGCCCAGTACGGCTGGGAACCCAGCACGCGGCTGGTCGACGGGCTCGAGCGCACCTACGCCTGGATCCACGACCAGCTGGTGGCGCCCGCGGCGCCCCTGCCGGCCCAGCGTTCCGCCGTGCGCCAGCGTCCGGCCCAGCACAGCTTCCGCTTCTAGGACGCCGGGAGGCCGCGCGGCGACTTCGGGCGCCGCGCGGGCCTCGAGCGACCTCCGCGGTGCGTTGGCGGCCGCGTCCGCGCCTGCCGGGGCCTTCCAGCCCGGCCCCAGGACGTTCCCGGCGCTCTGGCCCCCAGCCCGCGCTCGCTCCTTCGATCCTCACCGGGCCGGCCCCTCCCGCCGGCCAGATCCCAGCCTTTCCACCCCGTGGCGCGCCTCCTGTTCGTCAACCAGTTCTATTGGCCCGACCTGGCCAGCACCGGTCAGCACCTGACCGACCTGTGCGAGCACCTGGCTGCGCGCGGCCACGAGGTGCGCGTGCTGTGCTCGAGCGGCGCCTACCTGGATGCGGCCGGGCGCGTCGCGCCGGCACAGGAACGACGCGGCGGCGTCGAGATCCGGCGCCTGCGCGGGCTCGGTTTCGGCCAGCGCACGGCCCTCTGGCGCCGCGCCGCGGAATACGCGGCTTTCCACCTGCAGGTGGCGCGCGCCACGGCCTGCTCGCGTTGGCCCGACCTGGTGGTGACCTTGACCACGCCGCCGCTGCTCGGGCTGTGGGGCGCCCTGGCCCAGGCGCTCTGCGGGCGACGGCATGTGCCCTTCGTGATGGACCTGCACCCGGATGCCGAGTTCGCCCTGGGGCTGCTCGAGCCGGAAAGCCTGGTCGGCCGCGCGCTCGAGGCCTTGAACGCCTGGCCCCTGCGGCGGGCCGATCGCGCGGTCGTGCTCGGGCCCCACATGGCGGCGCGCTTGGTGCAAAAGGGCGTGGATCCCGCCAGGCTGGTGGAGATCCCGGTCTGGACCGACGGGCAGGCCGTGCGGCCCCTGCCCCATGCCCACAACGAGCTGCGCCGGCGCCTGGGCTGGAACGGGCGCTTCGTGGTGCTCTATTCGGGCAACGCCGGGCTGGTGCACCGCTTCGACGAGCTGCTGGAAGCCATGGAGCGCGTGCAGGAGCGCAATCCGCGTGTCCTGTTCGCCTTCGTGGGCGGCGGCCCGCGGCGGGGCGAAATCGAGCGCGAGGTGGCCCGGCGGGGCCTCTCCAATGCCGAATTTCATGCTTATTTCCCGCGCGAGGCCCTGGGGCAGTCCCTGCCGGCGGCGGATGCGCATTTCTTGTCCCTGCGCGAGGAGCAGGCGGGCATCGCCGTGCCGGGCAAGCTGTACGGCGCCATGGCCTCGGGGCGTCCGGTCCTGTTCGTGGGGCCACAGCGCTGCGAATCGGCGGACACCCTGCGGGAATCCGGCGGCGGTTATGCCCTGCGCTGCGGCGAGGCCCTGGCCCTGTCCGAAGCGATCTTGACCCTGGCGGAGGACCCGCGCCGCTGCCGGGATCTCGGGCGGCGCGCACGCCTGGGATTCGAGCGGCGCTTCGACCGGCCGGTCTGCCTGGCCGCCTGGGCTGAGCTGATCGAGGGGCTGGTGGGGCGACCGGCTTTGGACCCGCGGGCCGCAGCGGGCGCGCCGACCCGGCCCAGCCCGGCCGCGGGCCTGGCGGACCGGCAGACGGCCTGAGGGGGACGGGAGGCCCAAGGCCGGGTCCCAGGTGCTCGGGCCGAGGAGCCGGGACGGAGCTCTTGCCCTGGGCTCCGGCGGCTGCTTAGCGCGGGCCGCTTGGGGGGCGCCCCGCACGCCAGGGGCCCGGGCAGGCCCCGTGGCTCGAAGCCAGCGAGCGGCCAAGCCCTGGGTGGGACTTGGGCGAGGGCGAATCGGGGTCTTGAAGGCCGCTTGATGCGCGCCGGATCCACTCGGCGCAGACCCAAGCCCCCCCGAACGATGCACATGCCCTCCTTGACCCCGCTCCTGTTGCTGCTGCTGCCGACCTGGATCCTCCCCGCAGCGGGCCAAACGCAAACCGTGGTGCTGGCACCCGCCGCGGACAACACGCTCTACAACGCCAACCTGCCCAACATCTCGAACGGGTCGGGCCAGCACCTGTTCGTGGGGGTCACCAGCGGCGGGTCCGTGCGCCGCGCGCTGCTGCGCTTCGACGTGGCGGCGGCCCTGCCCGCGGGCGCCACGTTGGTCGCGGCAGAGCTCGAGCTGACGCTCTCCAAGGTCCCGACCACCCTGGCCAAGCCGATCCAGCTGCAGCGCTTGACCCAGGCCTTCGGGGAGGGCGCCTCCGACGCCGCCAACGAAGAAGGCGGCGGCGCCTTTGCCGCTCCCGGCGACGCCACCTGGACGCACACCTTTTTCCCGAGCAGCTTCTGGACCAACCCGGGCGGCGACTATTCGCCGCTGGTCAGCAGCACCACCGACGTGTTCGGTCTCGCGACCTACGCGTTCCCGAGCACGCCCCAGCTGGTCGCCGACGTGCAGTCCTTCCTGGATGCGCCGGCCGGCAACTTCGGCTGGATCGTGCGGGGCCCGGAAAGCGAGAGCAAGTCGGCCATGCGCTTCGACTCCCGCGAGAACCCCCTGCCCCAGAACTGCCCGCGGCTGAGCCTGACCTTCCTGCCGCCCGGGATCTGCCCGCCGGCGGCCGGCCAGCAGCTCGTGCAGCTCGGCAACCCCGCCAACCCCCTGGCCCTGCTGCCGGTGCCGGGCAACGGGCCAGAGGTCGGGGCCACCTGGCCGGCCCAGCTCGACCACCAGAACTTCGCGCCCACGGCCGTCGTGGACCTCCTGGCCTTGGCGGCTCTGCCGGCGCAGTTGCCCACCGAATTCGGCACCCTGCTGCTCGACCTGTCGAGCCCGCTGCTGTGGTTCAGCGCCTCCCCCGGGGCCTCCTTCGCCGTCCCGGTGCCCGCCCAGTGCAGTCTGGTGGGCCGGCGCCTCTACGCCCAGGGCGCCTCGCTGCTGCCCGCGGGCCAGCTCGAGCTTTGCAACGCCCTGGAGCTCTGGATCGGGGCGCCCTGAGCGCTGGGCCCCCTGGAACCGTAGTCTGGGAAGATCCCGGCCGAGGCGGTCGTCCGGCCGGGAGACGATGAGCCAGCCCCTCCCCAGCGATCTTCGAGAAGCCGCCCCGCGGGAGGCCGCGGGGGGGGAGGGCGCCGCGGGGGAGTCGGCCAGCGCCGCGGGCGCTCAGGGACCTCACGGCACCGACTTTGAGCGCCCGCTGGCCATCGTGGGGCTGGGCTACACCGGGCTGCCCCTGGCCAGCGCCTTCGTGTCCGCCGGCCGCTCCGTGCTGGGCTATGACCGCGATCGCCCGCGCCTCGAGCTGTTGCGCCGCGGACAGAGCCCGCTGCCGCACCTCGATCCCGCCGCCTGGAACGAAGGGCCCCGCCGCGCGCGCCTGTGGCTCCCGGAAGCGCAGGCGGAGCTCCACAGCGCCGAGGCGGTGTTCCTGTGCCTGCCCACGCCCCTCGGGCCCGGCGATCGACCGGATCTTTCGGCCCTGGAAGCGGCGGCCCGCGAGCTGGCCCCGCGCCTCGCGCCCGAGCAGCTGGTGGTGCTGACCTCGACTTCGTTCCCGGGCACGCTGCGCCGCCATCTGTCGGCCTGGCTGACCCACGGGGGAGCGCGCCCGCGCCTGGCCTACAGCCCGGAGCGCGAGGACCCCGGCAGCGGTCGGCCGGCCCGCACGGTGCCGCGCCTGGTGGCCGGGCTCGACCCGGGCGCGCGCGAACAGGCCGCGGCGATCCTGCGCCAGGCAATCGACGAGGTGATCGAGGTCGATTCCCCGGAACTGGCCGAGGCGGCCAAGCTGTTCGAGAACGCCTTCCGCGCGGTCAACATCGCCCTGGCCAACGAGCTCAAGCGCATCGTGTTGCCCCTGGGCCTCGATCCCCACGCGGTGATCGCCGCGGCGGCCACCAAGCCCTTCGGCTTCCTGCCCTTTTCGCCCGGGCCGGGGGCCGGGGGCCATTGCATCCCAGTCGATCCCCATTACCTGCAACACACGGCGCGCGCCGCGGACGGCGAGAGCGGCCTGATCGCGGCGGCCCTCGAGATCAACCGCGCCATGCCCGGCCGGGTGCTCGCGCGCCTGGCGGAAGCCCTGCGCCTCGAAGGGCGGACCCTGCGCGGCTCGGCGGTGCTGCTGATCGGGCTGGCCTACAAGCCCGGCGTCGCGGACCTGCGCGAGGCGCCCGGCCTCGAGCTCCTAGAACAGCTCGAAGCGGCCGGGGTCCAGGTCGAGTACCACGACCCCTACCTGCCGGTCCTGGGGCCCGACGGGGGCCGCTACGAAGGGCGGCAGAGCGTGGCCCTCGAGCCGCTCGGGCGCCACGCGGCGGTCCTGATCGTGACCGACCACCCGGGCATCCCCTGGGGTCGCATCTGGCGCGAGGCGCGCCTGATCGTCGACACGCGCGGCGTGCTGCGCGAGCACCACGGCGATCCACGCTACTGGCCCGCCTGACGGCCTGAATCGGAAATCGACTGGGGCCGGGTCTGCACCGCGATGCCAGCCCGTCAGATGCCTTTGGGCCGCCATGCGGCGGCCGCAGAGGGGTGGATCGGCGCTCCCTGGCGGTTTGCCCCTGCGCCGTGAGCGAGCGTCGATGCTCGCTGGCCGGAGCTTGAACGAGCGCGGCCCCCGCGCCAAAGGCAGCGGGGGCCACGGGTCGAAAGTCCCCGGGCAGCGGGCCCGGGGCTCGCAGGCAAACGCTCTCGGACGACGGTGTCCGAGCGCAGGCTCCTGGTCAGGGCAGCTCGAGCACGTCGGTGATCTTGTTGAAGCCGATCAGCGGGTCGATCGAGACACCGACCGCGTAGATCGGCAGACCGATCGGGTAGGCGATCGGGATCGGCGCCAGCTCGGCCCCTTCGGCGGTCGGGTCGTTGGGCGCCAGCAGGAAGGTCGAGAAGATCGGCTCGCTGAAGCCCAGCTGGGTCAGGGCGTCGAGCTGGATGCCGCTTTCGCGGGCATCGGGCAGCAGCAGCGAACCCGCGCCTTCGGACAGGCTCAGGGCCACGAACAGCAGGCTGTCGGTGAAGGGCACGTGGCCGAAGCGGAACTTCCAGCCGGGGAGCCCCGGGACCAGGTCCTCGGTGGCCATGGCGAGCGCCCGGTAGCCGCTGACCAGCAGGGTCTGCGGATTCGTGTCCATCACGAACGGGGCGATGTGGTTGTCGTAGCGGTCGTTGTAGGCCGCCGCGAAGCGCACCAGCTGCTGGCTGGGCTCGACGCCCGACTCCGGGCCGAGCAGGTAGATGTCGTCGTGGTACTCGCAGCCGTCTTCCTGGTCCGCGGAAATCAGGCCCAGGGTGGTGCCGCCGGGGACTTCCGTGGCGCGGTTGTAGTAGAGCGTGATCGAGCCCGGGGGGTTGCCGGACACCTCGCTGCCCTCGACCCGCGGGAACAGGGGATCGCTGCCCTGGTCGACGCTGAAAACCGACCAGTCGAACTCGTTGGCCGGGCCGAAGGTGATCCCGCGGCCGATCGTCGAGACCCCGCCCAGGGTTTCTTCCGCGGCGATCTGGGTGCGGTCGTCGGTGATCTCGAGGTCGAAGCTCGAGACGCCATCGATCGACACGAACAGCTGGGTGGTGCTCGGCACCTTGGAGGCCAGGAACCAGTTGGCGCCGAAGTTCCCGGAGTGGGCGACCCACAGGCGCTGACCGCCGCTTTGCTCATCGGCCAGGAAGCCCACGCTGACCAGCTCGCCCTCCAGGGCGATCTCCGGGCGGGTGGCCTGGATGCCGGGCTGGGCGAAGAGCTGCACCTCGGGGCCCAGAGCCAGGGTGTTGCTCAGGGCGTCGAACAGGCCCGTGCGCGACCAGACCGCGCTGGCGCCGTCCGGACCGCGCTGGTCGATGTAGACCAGCGCCACTCGTCCGGCCTGGCCCTCGAGGTCGAAGGCCTGCACGGCCGCATTCGAGGCAGAACCGGACTGGGAAGGGCCGAACGACAGGCCGCCGTTCGGTGAGCTGGTCAGGCGCAGGCTGCCGTCGATCAGGGCGCCCACATAGAGCTTCGAGAGCGCCTCGCGGCTGAGGGCCACCTCGAGCGCGGTCGCATCGCCCGCGGGCAGGGTCGGGACGCTGAGGCCGCTGACCCAGGGCGCCGAAGGGGCGCTGCGGCGCGCGAAGCGCACCTGGCCCGTGCCAGCGGGGCCGCTGTCCTGGATCCAGGCGATCACTCCGAGGTTCCCGGCGGCCCGGGCGCCCTCCAGGTCGAGCTGGATCGGCGAGCCGGAGGCCAGCAGGATCGGATTGGCGCTCCAGCCGCCCTGGCTCTCGGGCACGCCCAGGCCGCGGCCATCGGCGGAAACGACCTGCAGCAGATTGCCCGGGCCCTCGACGAAGGCCACGAAGCTCTGCTCGAAGTCGGAGGCGGCGGCCACATCCAGGATCAGGTTGCCGCTGGCCAGCAGGGTGTTCGGTCGGAACGTGAAAGGCAGTTCGCCTTCGCCGTCCGCGAAGGCGCCGGCGGACAGCAGGAACGAAACAAACAGGGGGAGTCGCATCGCAGCGTGGGGGCTTGGTCCGCGGAGGAGCGCGTCGGCGCATGCCGAACCGGCGCTCCGCCGTCGGGGCCTCAATGCCGCTCGTGCGCGCAGAGTTCCGGGCGATCCTCGATTTCGAGCCCGGTTTCGCGCCCGAGCAGGCGCTTGAGGCGCGAGCGGGCGCGGAACAGGCGCGAGCGCACCGTGCCGATCGGCCAGCCGAGGCTCGCTGCGATGCAGGCGTAGTCGTGGCCTTCGAAGCAGAACAGCACCAGCGGCTCGCGCAGCGATCGCGGCAGGCTGGCCAGGGCGGTTTCGAGCTGTTGCCCCCATTCGCTGCGCATGGCCTCTTCATCCGGCGTGATCGCCGGCTCGTGGTGGCGCGAGCCACAGGCCGCGTGTTCGTGGCGCTCGCGGCGCGCCCGGGAGCGCAGGATCGAGAGGGCCGAGAGGGTCGCCAGACGGCACAGAACGGCTCCGTCCGGCAGGGGGCGCGCGCCTTGGCGCCAGAGGCGTGTGAGGGCGTCCTGGACCGCGTCTTCGGCCAGGTCGGAGGAACGCAGCACCCGCGCGGCGGCGGCGCGCATGGCCGGCAGGTCCGGGGAGGGGTCGAAAGGCAGCGCGGACGGCGCTTCGGCCGTGGGCGCGAGGGGGAAGGTCACGGGCATCGCTCGGCGGGGCGTTGTGGAACGCCCCCGCCGGCGGCGCCTGCTTCAGGCGCGCCCGGGGCGCGTTCCGTCGGACTGGAAACGGATGGACGCAGGGCTGCCCAGCGCGGGCGGAGAGCCTTTGGGCGCCAGCCGATACAGCGGCTCGCCGCGGCGCTCGGGCGAACCCGGCGCGGCGGTGGCGGGGGTGGGCCCTGCGGGCTGGGTCTCTGCGGGGGGGGCCGCCTTGGGCAGCGGGGCGCCGCCCGGCAGGCTCGACCAGGGGATCGAGCAGCTGGCTGCCAAGAGCGCGTCCTCGGCGCTGCTCCAGCGGGGATCCCGCGGCGGGGCGGACCGCTCGACCGGCGGCAGCGAGCCGCGCGGCTCGGCGGAGCAGCCCCCGTTGGCGTGGGCGGCCTCGCGGAGTTCGCCCCGCGACCCGGACGGGGTCCCGCGCGCAACGGACGAGCCTTTGGCCCGGGAGCGCTCCGAGCCGCGGTCCGCGCCGGGCGCGGCGTGCCCGGCTGCATGGGCGTGGTCATGTCCCCGGATCGACCTGGACTCCGCCGCACCATGGCCGCAGTCGGACGGGGAGGACGGCCGTTCGCTCCAGTGCCAGCAGCGTCCGTCGGCGCCATGGCCGTGCTCGACCAGGCTGTGGTGCAGGCCCGCGCGCCAGCTCGGCAGGAACCACAGCAGCAGCAGCACCAGGGCGCCCAGGCGCGTGGACCCGCGGCCTGCGAGCGCACGCTCCGAGCGGCCCGCGGGGCGGGGGCTCGGGCGGGGAACTGGACGTGCGGCCTGGTTTCGGAGCGCGCTCACAGGCCCCCATAGTACGCAGCGCCGAGGCTCAACAGCGGCTGGGAGCGCGGGCGGCCGAGCAGGGAGTGGCCGGGGGCCGAGCCGGGGGGGATTGAGCGTTTCGCGCTCTTTTCCCGGGAACTTCCGCGGCTCCGGCGGCCGTGGTCGATCCGCCGCAGGGCCGAACCGCCGGCCCGACGGGCGCTGGGATGCCTGCGGCCTTCCCGGTGCCGAAACCGCGCCGGCAGGGGCGCCCCGGCGCGCTCAGGTCCCGCTGGGCGCGGTGCGAAAGAACTTCACTCCCATGTGCGGAATCGCTGCCCGTTTCGATCGCCGGCCGCCGCGCGCGGCCGCCGGCCTGCCCCTCGGGGCCGAGCTCGAGCGCATCTCCGCCGCCCAGGCCGCGCGCGGTCCGGACGGCAGCGGCCTGTGGCTCGACCCCGCTGGCGGGCTGGGCCTGGCCCACCGCCGCCTGGCGATCCGCGACCTGGATGCGCGCGCCGGGCAGCCGATGCACTCCGCCTGCGGCCGCTACGTGCTGGTCTTCAACGGCGAGATCTACGACGACGGGGACCTGCGCGCCGCGCTCGAGGCCAAGGGCCTGGCCCTGCGCACCCGCTCGGACAGCGAGGTGTTGCTCGAGAGCTTCGCCGCCCGCGGGCCCGCGGTCTTCGCGGGCCTGCGCGGCATGTTCGCCCTGTGCCTGTGGGACCGACGCGAGCGACGGCTGTGGCTGGCCCGCGACCCCTACGGCATCAAGCCGCTGTACCTCGCGGACGAAGGCGGTTGTGTGCGCGTCGCCAGCGAAGCGCGCGCCCTGCGCGCCGGTGGGCAGATCCAAAGCGCGGTGAATGCGGCCGGTTTGTGCGGCTTCCTGCTGAGCGGCTGCGTGCCCGAGCCGTTCACCCTGCAGCAGAGCATCCGCTCCCTGCCGCCCGGGTCGGTGTGGTGCGCCGACGAGCGCGGCCTGGTCGAGGTGCAACCGCGCCGCGGGCTGCTGGAGCGCTTGGCGGAGCTCGAGGCGGCCCGTCCGGAGCGGGCCGACAGCGCGCCCGAATTCGACGCCCGCGTGCGCGCGGCCGTGCTGGACAGCGTGCGCGCGCACACGCTGAGCTCGGATGTGCCGGTGGGCCTGTTCCTTTCGGCCGGCGTCGATTCCACGGCGCTGGCGGCGCTGATGCGCGAGGTCCAGCCGGGGGGAAGCCTGACGGCCATCACGCTCTCCTGCCCGGAGTACGAAGGCCGCCCCGGCGACGAACTGCCCCTGGCGCGCCAGGTGGCGCACACCCTGCGGCTCGAGCACCGCGTGGTGCGCTTCTCGGCCGCCGATTTCGAGGGCGGCATCGAAGGCTGGCTGGACGCCATGGATCTGCCGACCACCGACGGGCTCAACACCTATCTGGTCAGCCGCGCGGCGCGGGCCGCGGGCCTGACCGTGGTGCTCTCGGGCCTGGGCGGCGACGAGCTGCTGGGCGGTTATCCCTCGTTTCGGCAGGTGCCGCGCCTGGCGGCGTGGACGCGCTGGCCCGGCGCCGTGCCGGGCCTGGCCGTGGGCCTGCGCGAGCTGCTGCGCCGCACGCTGCCCGAGGGGCTTTCGCCCAAGTGGGCCGCGGCCCTCGAGGTGCGCGGCGACCCGCTGGCGGCCTACGCGCTGCGCCGCGGCCTGTTCCTGCCCTACGAACTGCCGGATCTGATCGGCCCCGAACTGGCCCGCGAAGGCCTGGCGGCGCTCCGGGAAGCGCGCCGGGCCGAAGACCGCGCCCTCCGCGCCCTCCGGACCCCCTGGGCCAGGCTGTGCGCCCTGGAGTCGACGCGCTACATGCGCGACCAGCTGCTGCGCGATTCCGATCGCGCTTCCATGGCCCACGGGCTCGAGCTGCGCGTCCCGCTGGTCGACGTGCGGCTGCTCGAGGCCCTGGCGCCGAGCCTGGCCGCCTTGGGTCGAGCGCCCGGCAAGGGCGCTTTGCAACGCGCCGCTCGGCCGGCCCTGCCGGAGGAGATCCTGACCCGCAAGAAAACCGGGTTCCGCGTGCCGCTGGAGCGCTTCCTGGCCGCCTGCCCGCCGCGCTCGCCGCTGGCCGCCCAGCGCGCCCCCTGGGCGCGGCGCTTGGCCCTCGAGCTGTGCGCCCGCCAGGGCTGGATGGCCGAAGCGGGATGAGCACGCAATCGAGCGCAGCACCCCCGCAGCCGGCGCCGCTGCCCCCGCGGGCGCGGCCCGTGCTAGGCCTGACGCTGGTGTTCGGGCTGGCCTGGCTGGCCGCGCAGCGCGATTTCGGCAGCGCCGGCTTCTGGCTGCCCTGGAAGGCCTACCTGCTGGCGCTGCTGCTGCTCGCGCCGGCGATCGGACGCTGCTTCCGGCCCGAGGCGCGCGCCCGCGAGCCGCTCGGCAGCGTGCCCGTGCTGGCCCTGCTCGGGGTCATTCACACGCTCTATTACGCCCTGCCCGTGCTGCTCGGCGATCGCGTCGTGGGCATGCTGATCGAGCCGCCGGTCGATGCCCTGGAGCGCGCCCTGGATGTGTGCCTGCTCGGCGCTTTCGGCTTCGTGTTGGGCCAGAGCCTGGTCCCGTCGCGCGCCGCCGCCGGGCCCGCGCCGGGCTGGGATGCGGCCCGCGCCCGGGCGCTGCTGTTCCTGTGCCTGCCGATCGGCCTCCTGGCGGAATCGGGCCTGCGCGCGGGCCTGGTGCCGGGCGTGTTCGCGCAGCCGGCCAAGCTGCTGGCGCTGCTCCTGCAGGTCGGGCTGGGCCTGGCGATCCTGCTCTGGCGGCGCGGCGAACTCGATCGCAAGACGGCCCTGCCGCTGCTGGGCCTCGGTTTGCCGCTGTTCTTCCTGGCCAGCCTGTCCGAGGGCGCCATCGGCGCGGCCATCAAGGGCGGCTCGTTCCTGCTGGCGCTGATCTGGGCCACCGGCGGCCGCGTCCCGATCACCGCCCTGGCGCTGGCGGCCGGCTTGGCCCTGGTGCTGCGCGGCGGGGCCATGGAGTTCCGCTCGCTCTCGAAGCAGCACCCGCACCTGGTCGCCGAAGGCCGGCTGGAGCGCGCCGCGATGTTCATCCAGCTCTCGGTCGACGAGCTCGAGCGCGATGGGGGCCGGCGCTCCCTGGAGACGATCACCGACCGCCTGGCCCAGGTGGCCCTGCTCGGGCACGTGGTCGATTCGACCCCCTTGGCGGTGCCCTATTGGAACGGCTCGTCCTACGTGAGCCTGCCCCAGAGCCTGGTGCCGCGGGCCCTGTGGCCCGACAAACCGGTCAAGGACCTCGGCCAGCGCTTCGCCCACCGCTACGCGATCATCGATCCGAGCGACCGCACCACCTCGATCAACTTCCCCCAGCTGATCGAGATGTATTGCAACTTCGGCATTCCCGGGGTTTTCCTGGGGATGCTGCTGTTCGGGATCTTGGTGCGCAGTCTGATCGAGCGGCTCTATCGGGCGGGCGTCGGCCCGATCGCCACGCTGCTGGGGGCGGTCTGGCTCGGCGGCCTGACCTCCGTGGAGTCGGACCTGAGCCTGGTGCTGGGCGCGATGCTGCAGCAGGCCGTCTTGATCGGGCCCCTGCTCTATTGGGTGCGCGAACAGCGCTCCGAACGCCGCCAGCAGTTCACCATCCCGGGGCTCGAGGCCAGGGCATGAAGCTGTTGCAGGTGATCCCGAGCTATCTGCCGGGCACCCGCTACGGCGGGCCGATCGCCTCGGTGCATGGGCTGGCCAGCGCGCTGGTCGAGCGCGGCCATCGCGTCGAGGTCTGGACCACGGACATGGACGAAGGCCAGCGGCTGCAGGCCTCGGAGGGCGAGCAGCGCGAGATCGACGGCGTGCGCGTGCGCTACTTCCGCGTCCATGGGCCGCCGCGCCTGCGCCATGCCCCGGGGCTGCGCCGGGCGCTCGAGCGGGGCGCCGGCGAATTCGATTGGGTCCACGCCCACGGGCTGTTCCAGTTCCCCTGCCATTGGGCCCTGCAAGCGGGCCAAGCGGCCGGCGTGCCGACGGCGCTCTCGCCCCGCGGCATGCTGCAGCAGGAGGCGCTCGAGGCCCGCGGAGCCCTGCGCAAGCGCCTGTGGCTGCGCTGGATGGAAACCGGCCTGCTCGAGCGCCTCGCCGGCTTGCACCTGACCGCCGAGCTCGAGCGCGAGCGCCTGCCTGCCCTCGGTTTCGCTTGGCCCGAGCCCTGGCTGATCCCCAACGGCATCCGCGCCGAAACCGCCCCCGAAGCGAGCCTCGACGAGCTCGATCCCGGGCTGCTGGCGCTCTTGGCCCGCGGCGAGCCGCTGCTCCTGTTCCTCGGGCGTCTGTCCTGGAAGAAGGGCCTCGATCGGCTGGCCGATTGCCTGCCGAGCTGGCCACGGGGTCACCTCCTGGTGGCCGGTCCGGACGAAGGCGCCAAGGCCGGTTTCGAGGCGCGCCTCGAGCGCTTGGGCGTGCGCCAGCGGGTCAGCCTGCTGGGCCCGGTGGCCGGGCGGACCAAGGCCGCGCTGCTGGCCCATTGCGACCTGTTGCTGCTGCCTTCGCGCTCGGAGAACTTCGCCAATGTGGTGATCGAGGGGCTGGCCCAGGGGTTGCCGGCGTTGGTCACGCCGGAGGTCGGGGCCGCCGAGCTGCTGATCCGCTGGCGTGCGGGCCACGTGCTGCCGGCGGAGCGCTGGGCCGCGGAACTGCCGCGCTTGCTCGCCGATCTGCCCGCCCTGCGCGCCGCCGGCCGCCGCGGCCAGCAGCGCGTGCTCGATGAACTCGATTGGCGCCGCCTGGCCGAGCGCTTCGAGAGCGCCTACCGCGGCGCGCCGCGGGCCCTGGTGCGTGCGGCCTGAGCGCTGACCGGTCCCTTCGGCCCCGGCCCGCGGCTTTCAAGGCCGGGCCGCGCCGCGATCGCTGAGCGTGGCCGCGGCGATCGCACCCGGCGCCGGATCGAGCGGGCGCGGCAGGGCCGCGGGGCTCGCCTCGAGGTTGGGCGGCTGCACGGGGGTCGATGCCGGGCGCGGGCTGGGCTCGCCGGCTGGGCCAGTGGCGCGGGGCGAGTCCGGCGATGGCTGCGCTGGCACATTGCCGAGCTGCGGCTCGAGCGCGAGGGCCGCGGGCGCGTTCTGCCACAGGGCCAGCCGCGCCGCGCAGCCGGCGGCCAGCAGCGTCGAGAGGCTGATCGCCAGGGCGAACAGGCCCAGGTCGCCGGCGGCGATGGCGAGCGGCAACAGGCCCAGCAACACGGTCCACTGGAACAGGCGCGCGCAGAGCAGCCGCACTGTCTGGCGCCCC
>JBIKLM010000053.1:0-14365 GCA_044359835.1 Planctomycetota bacterium | reverse complement strand
TGGGATCGACGCTGCGCGCCGATTTCTTCCCAGCCTCTGACGCGCCGCGGCTCGGGCCGCCCGTCCGCGACCGAGCTCCGGCGTGGACCGGCGCCGCGCGCTGACTGCTCCTTGAGGCTCTGAGAGAGGCTCGCCCGGCTTCCGGCTGCGGTCCGCGCGCAGCGAACGCCCATCGAATCCGCTCCACCCCGGCCCCTCCGCCCACCGGCGCGGCGGCCGCGGTCCGCTCTCCGCGCCTGCGCCCTAGGGCTCCCGCGCCCTGCGCGCAGCCCCGCCCATCCGCTTCCCCCCCCGCCCCTCCCCGCGCCCAGCGCTCCCCGACTCGATGACCTCCCCCCGCGCGCCCCTCGGACGGCTCTCGCTGATGATGTTCCTCGAGTACGCCGTGTGGGGCGCTTGGCTGCCGGTGGCAGCGCGCTTCCTGAGCGCCCCGGCCGAGGTGGGCGGACTGGGCTTCAGCCCGGGCCAGATCGGCATGATCCTGGGCGTGGCGGCCTCCGCCGGCGCGATCCTGGCGCCCTTCATCGCCGGGCAGCTGGCCGACCGCTTGATGAACGCCGAGCGCGCCCTGGCCGGCCTGCTGCTGCTCGGCGGCGCGGTCAACTGGACCCTGGCCAGCCAGAGCGGCTACTCCGCATGGCTCTGGCTCTCGATCCTCTACAGCGTGCTGTTCATGCCCACGCTGGCGCTGACCAATTCGGTGGCTTTCGCCCACGTGGGCGATGCGGGCCGCGACTTCCCGCGGGTGCGCGTGTGGGGCACGATCGGCTGGATCGCTGCCTCCTGGGCCTTCCCGATGATCTATCTGCAGCGGGACCTGGCCCTGCAGGCCATGCCGCCCTTCCTGAGCGGCACCGAGGTCGAGGACGCCACCGCGCGCCTGGCCGAGGCGCTGCGTTTCTCGGGCCTCCTGTCGGTGCTGCTCGGGCTGTACTGCTTCAGCCTGCCGGCCACGCCGCCGCGCCGCGGCGCCGCCGAATCCCTGGCCTTCGCCAAGGCCTTCTCCCTGTTCCTGCGCCCGCCGCTGACCTGGCTCTTGCTGGCCGGACTGGCCATCGCGTCGATCCACCAGGTGTATTTCCTGCAAGCCGGACCCTACCTGTCCTTCATCGGCCTCAAGGACAGCGAGATCGGGCCGGCGATGACCGTGGGCCAATTCAGCGAAATCGCGATCATCGCCGGCCTGGGCCTGTTGCTGGCGCGGCTGCCCTTCCGGATCGTGCTGAGCTTCGGCGCCCTGGCGTACTTCTTGCGTTATTGGATCTGGAGCCATCCGGATTGGCCCGTCTCGGTGCTGGTCGGCAGCCAGGTGCTGCACGGCGTCTGCTACGCCTGCTTCTTCGCCACGGCTTACATCTACGTGGACCGCTCGGTGCCCAAGGACGTGCGCCATTCGGCCCAGACCGTCTTCGGCATCGTGATGCTGGGCGGCGGCCCCGTGATCGGTGGGCAGCTCTCCGGCTACCTGGCCAACCGTTTCGCCGAGCCCGGCGTGCCCGGCGCCGAATTCGCGCCGCTGTGGAGCACGCTCTCCTACGTCGGCCTGGCGATCTACTTCCTGCTCCTGGCCTTCTTCCGCGACGCGGCGCCCCGCAACGAAACGCACCCGGCCGCTTGAGCCAGCTGGTCTCGGCCCGCGCTCCAAGGCGGCGCCCCGCAGCGCCGCCGCCCCGTCCAGAGCCTCTCGTCCCGGGCGGGGGCTGCCCCTGCGCTCGCCCAAGTTGCCTGCCTGCCGCCCAGCGGCCGGCCGCAGGGGGTCCGCTCCGACCGGAGCAGCTCGAGCGCCCAGATCAGCGATCGGACTTTGCGTCGGTCCGGCCTTGGCTTCCATCGGTCCGCTAGCCTGGGAGCGCGGTTCGCGCCGCTCCGGGGTCCGTCTCGGCCTGATTCCGGCCGCCGTCGCCTCGCCGCGGCGTCGGATCCCGCTGAAAAGCGCCGAATCCTTCCGAGTGGTTCGCCCTTCAGGCCAACCGACGCGTGCAGGCGCCGAGGATCCAGTCGATCGCTGCGGTTTGTCGCGACCGCTAGCCACCCTTGCCCCCATGGATGCTCCCAGCTCTTCCAGCGATCAAGAATTCGGTCTCGACCTGCCCTGGGACCCGGGCGCCAGGGAGCGCGGTTTGGCGGAGCTGACGAATCGAGGCCTGATCCCGAAGCCCTGGGATTTCGCCGCGGCGCTCGAGCGGCTGCCGCTGGTCCCGACCGTCGCTGTATTCGCAAGCTTGCTGCTGCTGAGTCTGCTGGGGGCGACACCCCTGGAGCGTGCCCTCGGATACGAGCCCTCGGGGCCAGAAGCGCAGGGCTTGGCTCGGGGCTTGATTCTCGGGGGGCTTTGCTTGGTCGTGTTTCCTGGCTTGCGGCTACAGATCGAGTCGCGCAGGGCGAAGCGGGCGTTGGCCCTGAGCTGGCTCGGGCCCGGACGGGACGGGGCGCGGCTTTCGATCCGTTTTCGCTCCGGCTGGATGTGCCTGGAAGTCCCAGGTCGGCGTTTCGCCCTCCGATCGAGCGCGCTCGAGCGGCTCGTCCCCGCCGCCGAGGGCCTCCTGCTCCAAGTCCGCGAAGCCGGTTGGCTGTGGTTCGATTTGCGAGATCGGTCCGCAGACCGCGCGGACCTGCTCGCTCTGATCGAAGCCTGGCGCGAACAGCCCAGCCTCCGGTTGCCCAGCTTCGGGGAGCGACGAGCCAGGCAGCAACACGCCGTGCAGCAACACGGCGAGTACCAAGTCGGCGAAGACCGAAGCACTGTGGACCCAGGCGCCGAGGCCCCCAGCTCCGAGGAACTTGCCTGGCTCTCCGAAGCCCCGTGGAGCGCTGTGTGGCGAGGTCAGAGTCGCGAACTGCTCGCGGAGTCGCCGACGTACCGGGGTCTGGCGCGCCTCTCTCCCAACGTGCTCGTGGCCGCGCTGGCGCTCACCTTGTTGTTGCTCTGGATCCAAGGCCCGCTCCAACTTGCCGGCATCACCTTCATCTTCCCGCTGCTCAGCATCGCTCTCAATCAGATCGACAGCCTGCTGGCTCGCCCGCGCCCCTGGCTCGGCGAACTCGATTTCGATCGCCGCCTGGCCCTCGGCCTCGGCCCCCGCGGCCCCGTCCTGGATCTAGGCGATCGGATCCTGGCCCCCGCCTGGTCCAGCTTCGAATCGATCCACGAACGGGGCCTGGATTTCGAACTGGTGATCGACCGCTGGAACTGCCTGCGCCTGCCCGCCCAGCGCCTCGACCCCGAAGCCCGCCGCCACCTCGAAGGTGCCCGCACCAACGCTGCGACCGGGCACCTCCGCGCCGTGGAACCCAGCCCCAGGGTGTAGAGCTCGCCCCCCCAGGGATCGGCCAAGGGACGGGGAATCCGCAGGCCCTTGGGCCATTCGGCCAAAGGGATCGGGTCGTTCATTCGGGCCCCGTGGCGTCGCCAAGGCGGGGTCGGTATTCTTGGGGGCTCCCCACGCTCCTCGCCATGCGCCACGACTTCGAAGAGTCCCTGAAGCCCCCGGTCGGTCGGTTTTTCGCGGGAGCCCTGCTGGGCGGCCTGCTCGGTTTGGGCCTGATCGGGGGGGGCTTGGCCCAGCTCGGGTTGCCGGGCGGCCTGTTCCTGGGGGTGGGGCTCCTGTTCGGCACCGGGCTCGGGGTGTCGTTGACGGCGATCCTGGCCCAGGCCTCGCGCAACTCGAGCCTGTAGGGCCGGGCTCCGCTCTAGGGCCGGGCTCGGCCGGAGGGCCAGAGGGCAGAGCCGGGAGCGGTTCGGCCCTCGTCCGAATTGCCGAAAAAGGGCGTGCGATGGCTCGCCGTTCTGGTTTTCCGGCGAGCGGCACGGCCGAGGCGCTGGGAGCGCGTGGCGGAGCGGGCCTCAGCGCTCCGGGGGCGGCGGCATCCAGTCGCGGGAGCCGAACAGGCGATCGGCCAGCCGCGGCGCCAAGAGGCCCAGGGCGGCCAGATAGCGCCATTTCCAGCGCAGGAAACGCTCCGGCTCGGGCCGCTGGTCGAGGGCCAGGATCTCTGCGGCCACGGCCTGTGGGGAATCGGCGGCGGACAGGTCGGGGTTCTTCAGCCCGCGCGGGTTCGCTTGCACCTCGAAGATCTCGGTCGCCGTGGTGCCCGGGTTCAGCAGGCTGACCGCGATGCCCAGGTGGCGCCATTCGATGCGCAGGGATTCGCCGATCGAGCAGACCGCGGCCTTGCTGGCCGAGTAGGCCGCCATGGTCGGCATGCCGCGCCGGCCGACCACCGAAGAGACCAGGATCAGGTGCGGGCGTCGGCCGCGTCGCAGGTGCGGCAGGGCCGCCTGGGCGCCGAGCAGCACGGCTTCCACGTTGGTGGCCATCAAGCGGCGCAGCGCCGCGGGCTCGAGGTCCTCGATCCGGGCGCGGTAGCCGATGCCGGCGTTGAGCACCACCAGGTCCAGGCCGCCCAGGTGGGCGGCGGCGCGCTCGAAGGCCTGTGCGAGCTCGGCTGGCTCGGTCAGGTCCGCGGGCAGCGCCAGGTGCGCCGGCACGCTGGCCGGCAGGCCCGCGCACAGCGCTTCCAGGCGCTCCCGGCGGCGCGCCACCAGCGCCAGGGCGTGCCCCCGCGCCGCCAGCAGCTCCGCGGTCGCGCGCCCGATGCCCGAGCTGGCGCCGGTGATCAGGGTGCGTCGCGGCACGCTTCCCGGGGCGCTGTCGGCGGCCATCGCGGCGATCCTAACCGCGCGCTGCTCGCCCGGTGCCGAGCCGCTTCTGCTGCGCGTCGCCCGACGATCGCCGCCCACGCTTGCCGTCCACCGCGTGCGCTTCGCCGGGGACGCTGCGCCTCCTGCCGCCCGGCGCCGCCCGCGCTGCACCGGGCGCCGCCGGCCTGGCCTGTGCTCCGCGCGCCGCGTTAGCATGCGGCCATGGCGGGCCCCGATCCCTCGGTCGTGCTGGTGGATGCCGCGGATCGCCCGCTCGGCCTGATGGCGCGCTCCCTGGCGCATGCCGGCCACGGCCACCGCCACCGCGCCTTCACGGTGCTGGTTTTCGACCGGGAGGGTCGCCTGGCCCTGGCGCGGCGGGCCAGCACCAAGGCGCTTTGGCCCGGAGCCTTCGACGGAACCGTGGCCAGCCACCCGCGCCCCGCGGAACCCATCGAACAGGCCGCCCGGCGCCGCTTGCGGGAAGAGCTGGGCCTCGACGCGGAGCCCCGCTCCCTGGGCCGCTTCGACTACCAGATCCAAGACGGCCCGCGCGGCGCCGAGGCCGAGCTGTGTTACGCCCTGCTGGCCGAACTGCCCGCCGGAGCAGAGCTCCGACCCGCGGCCGACGAGATCGACCGACTGATCTGGCGCACCCCGGCGGCCCTGCTCGCCGACCCCCGCGCCTGGCCCGAACACTGCCCCTGGCTCTGGCCCGCCCTCGAGCTCCTCTCCCAGGACCCCGGCCCCCTCGGCCTGGCCCTGCGTCCCGAACGCCCGCGCCTGGCCCGAGCCAGCGCCCAGGCCTTCGTCAGCGGGCGCCTGTCCTGGCCGCCGACAGCCTGAGAGCCGAGCGACACGGGGCGTGCCCGAAGGGTCCGGTCAGCTCCTCAACATCCCTTCGGGCCGCTCACCGGCGGCCGGAGAGGCACGAATCGTCGCGCAGCGCCGACCTTGGCCCGGCCTCTGAGCCCCTGCCGTCCGCCGCGCTGGCGACCCGGGCTCGGCCGGGTCGCTCGGCGCCTCCGGGGTTCCGCTCAGTCGAGCACCGGGCGCAGCCAGGGTTCGACCTGGGGGAAGGTCAGGCCCAGGCGGCGGGCGTAGTCTTCGGCTTGGTCGCGGCCGATGCGGCCGACGGAGAAGTAGCGTGAGGCCGGGTGGGCGAAGTAGAGGCCGGAGACGGAGGCGGCGGGCCACATGGCCATCGATTCGGTCAGGCGCACGTCGATGCGCTGGCACTCGAGCAGCTCGAAGAGCTGGCGCTTGGGCAGGTGGTCCGGGCAGGCGGGGTAGCCGAAGGCCGGGCGGATGCCGCGGAAGCGCTCGGCGATCAGCTCGGCGTTGCTGAGCTTTTCGTCCTGGCCATAGCCCCACAGCTTGCGCGCCCGGGCGTGCAGGAACTCGGCGTAGGCCTCCGCCAGGCGGTCCGCCAGGGCCTTGACCAGGATCGCCGAATAGTCGTCCAGGCTGTCCTCGTAGTGCTTGGCGAGCTGGTCGGCGCCGTGGCCGGCGCTGACGCAGAAGGCGCCCACGTGGTCGAGCAGGTCGCTCGAGCGCGGGGCCACGTAGTCGACCAGCGAGCGGTTGGGGCGTCCGTCGTCCTGCTTGATCTGGCTGCGCAGCATCGGGAAGCGCGCCAGCACGCGCGACCGGCCCGGATCGCCGTAGAAGACGATGTCCTCGCCTTCGGCGTTGGCCGGCCAGAAGCCCCAGCAGGAGCGCAGCTCGAGCAGCTCGCCTTCGACGATGCGGTCGAGCATGCGCCGGCCGTTGTCGTACAGATCGCGGGCGGCCGGGCCGAGCTCTTCATCGTCGAGGATCGCCGGGAACTTCATCTTGAGGTCCCAGGCGGCGAAGAAGAAGGTCCAGTCGATGTAGGGGATCACGTCCTCGAGCCGGTCGGCGCGCTCCTCGCGCAGGCCGATGAAGCTCGGGCGCGCCAGGTCGTGGGGCTCGAAATCGAGCCGCAGGCGGTTCTTGCGCGCAGCCTCCCAATCGAGCAGCGGCTTCTTCTGGCGCCCGGCGAAGAGTTCACGCTGGGCCTGCTGCTCCTCGCGCACCTGGGCCGAGAAGGTCTTCTTGCGGCCGGCGTCGAGCAGGTCGGAGACCACGTTGACGGCGCGCGAGGCGTCGTGCACGTGCACCACCGGCTGGCCATAAGCCGGGGCGATCTTGACCGCCGTGTGCTGCTTGGAGGTGGTCGCCCCGCCGATCAGGAGCGGGATCTCGAAGCCCAGGCGCTGCATCTCGCTGGCCACGTGGACCATCTCGTCGAGCGACGGCGTGATCAGGCCCGACAGGCCGATCAGGTCGGCCCCTTCGCGCCGGGCGGTCTCGAGGATCCGGTCGGCGGGCACCATCACGCCCAGGTCGATGACCTGGTAGTTGTTGCAGCCGAGCACCACACCGACGATGTTCTTGCCGATGTCGTGCACGTCGCCCTTGACGGTGGCCATGACCACCTTGCCGGCGTTGCTGCGCCGGGTCGCGGCGGGCTGGGAAGCCTTCTCCGCCTCCATGAAGGGCTCCAGGTAGGCCACGGCCTTCTTCATGGCGCGGGCGCTCTTGACCACCTGGGGCAGGAACATCTTGCCGGCGCCGAACAGGTCGCCGACGATGCGCATGCCGTCCATCAGCGGGCCTTCGATCACCAGCAGCGGGCGCCCGAGCTGACTGCGGGCCTCCTCGGTGTCCGCTTCGATGTGGTCGACGACGCCGTGGATCAACGCGTGGGCCAGGCGCTCGGCCACCGGCTTCTCGCGCCAGGCCAGGTCGACGACCTGCTTCTTACCCTGGCGCTTGACCGATTCGGCGAATTCGACCAGGCGCTCGGTGGCGTCGTCGCGCCGGTTGAAGAGCACGTCCTCGACGCGCTCGAGCAGATCCTTGGGGATGTCCTCGTAGACCTGCAATTGGCCGGCGTTGACGATGCCCATGTCCATGCCCGCCTGGGTGGCGTGGTACAGGAAAGCCGAGTGCATCGCCTCGCGCACCACGTCGTTGCCGCGGAAGGCGAACGAGAGGTTCGAGACGCCGCCGGAGATGTGCACGCCCGGGCAGCGCCGGCGGATCTCGCGGGTGGCCTCGATGAAGGCCTTGGCGTAGCCGGCGTGCTCCTCGATGCCCGTGGCCACCGCCAGGATGTTGGGGTCGAAGATGATGTCCTCGGGCGGGAAGTCGAGGCGGTGGCGCAGCAGCTCGTAGGCGCGCTCGCAGATCGCGACCTTGCGCTCGAAGCTGTCGGCCTGGCCCTGCTCGTCGAAGGCCATCACGACCACGCCGGCGCCATAACGGAGGATCAGCGCGGCCT
The DNA here is from genome assembly GCA_044359835.1 of Planctomycetota bacterium. Taxonomy (GTDB): domain Bacteria; phylum Planctomycetota; class UBA1135; order UBA1135; genus JBIKLM01. The sequence continues at coordinate 6,413 of JBIKLM010000053.1, read as the reverse complement.
TGTCCAGGAAGGCCTCCTCGCCGTCCTTGAGCGAGATCGAGTTGACGATGCCCTTGCCTTGCACGCACTTGAGGCCCGCTTCGATCACCGACCACTTGGAGGAGTCGATCATCACCGGCAGGCGCGCGATCTCGGGCTCGGTGGCGATCAGGTTCAGGAACTGCGTCATGCAGCCCTCCGAGTCCAGGAGCCCCTCGTCCATGTTGACGTCGAGGATGTTGGCGCCGCCGCGCACCTGGTCGAGGGCCACGCTCAAAGCGCCCTCGAAGTCGTTGACCTGGATCAGCTTCCTGAACTTGGCCGAGCCGGTCACGTTGGTGCGCTCGCCGATCATCTGGAAATTGCTGTCGGCGTGGATCGACAGGGGCTCGAGACCCGAGAAATGCGTCACGCCCGAGACGGCCACCGGCCGGCGGCGCGGCACGATGCCTTCGACCGCGGCGGCGATCGCGGCGATGTGCTCCGGCGTCGTGCCGCAGCAGCCCCCCAAGAGGTTGACCAGGCCGCTCTGGGCGAATTCGCCGAGCAGCTTGCCGGTCGTGGCCGGGGCCTCGTCGTAGGCTCCGAAGGCGTTGGGCAGGCCCGCGTTGGGGTAGCTCGACACGTAGCTGGTCGAGAGCTTGGCCAATTCGGCCACGTAGGGGCGCATCTCCTTGGCGCCCAGCGAGCAGTTGACGCCGATCGAGAAGGGTTTGGCGTGGGTCACCGAGCGCAGGAAGGCGTCCACGGTCTGCCCCGAGAGCGTGCGCCCCGAGGCGTCCGTGATGGCCACGGAGATCATCACCGGCAGGCGCGTGCCCAGGCGGCGCTGGATCTCGTCGATGGCCACCAGGGCGGCCTTGGCGTTGAGCGTGTCGAAGATCGTCTCGACCAGCAGCAGGTCGCAGCCGCCGTAGATCAGGGCCTCGGTCTGCTCGGCGTAGGCCTGCTTGAGCGCATCGAAGCTGATCGCGCGGAAGGAGGGCTCGTCGACGCGCGGCGAGAGCGAGAGCGTCTTGGACGTGGGGCCGATGGCGCCGGCCACGAAACGCGGCTTCTTGGGCGTGCGGGCGGTCCATTCGTCGGCCAGCTCGCGGGCCAGGCGCGCGGCGGCCAGGTTTAGGTCGTAGCTGTGCTCCTCGAGGCCGTATTCGCCCTGGGCCACGCGGGTGGCGCCGAAGGTGTTGGTCTCGAGGATGTCGGCGCCGGCCTCCAGGAAGCGCCGGTGGATCTCCTGGATCACGTCGGGGCGCGTCAGGTTCAGCAGCTCGTTGTCGCCCTTGAGCGGCACCGGCGGCGTCCCGAAGCGCTGCGCGTGGAAGTCCTGCTCGGACAGGCCGTAGCCCTGGATCATTGTGCCCATGGCGCCGTCGAGCAGCACCACGCGCTCTTCGAGCAGGGCCTCGAGCTGGTCGCGCACGTCCCGCTTGGTCCAACCCGCGGGCGGCAGGTGCGCGCGCGCGGCGGAGGTCGCTTGGGCCAGGGGGTCGAGCGGGGGGCGGCTCATGGGCGCGGGGCGGTGGGGGGCCGCTGGCCGATGGCGACCAGCGAGAGGAAGTGGGGGGGATGGGGGTCGCGGGCCGCGCGCTGCACGCGCACGCCCTCGAAGCCGACTTCGGCCATCCAGGCCGAGAGCTGGGGTTCGGAGAAGCCGAGGTGGCGGTGTTGGAGCTTTTCGCGCACCCATTCCTCGGCGTGGCTGGCCAGATCGATCAGCAGCAGGCGCCCGCCGGGGCGCAGGATGCGCCAGGCTTCGCGCAGGGCCTGCACGGGCTCCTCGGCGTGGTGCAGGGCCTGGCTCAAGACGGCCACATCGAACCCGCCGTCCGGCAGGGGCAGGCGATCGAGTTCGCCGCGCACCGCTTCGATGTTGCCAAGGCCGGCGCGCTGGGCGCGCTGGGAGAGCTGGGTTAGCATCTCGGGCGAGAGGTCGACCGCCGTGACGCTCTCGGCCACCTCCGCCAGCATCAGGGTCAGCAGGCCGTCGCCGATGCCGAGGTCCACGTAGCGGCCGCGGGGCAACAGGCACAGCAGCGCGCGGCACAGGCCCTCCCAGGTGCGCCCGGGCAGGATCTGCTCGCCGAAGGTGGCCGCCACCCGGTCGAAGTAGGAGCGCGCCTCCTGGCGCTGGCGCTCCTCGAGGGCCAGCAGGCCCAGGCGGTCCGCTTCGAACTCCGGGCTGCCCCCGTTGGCCTCCAGGACCCCCTCGAGCCAGGTGTCGATCGGCCCGCGCACGCGCTCGTAGATCGAGCGCCGGCCCAGGCGCCGGTCGCTGACCAATCCGACTTCCTTGAGCAGGGCCAGGTGGGCCGAGATGCGGCTCTGGGCCACGTTGAGGATCTCGACCAGCTCGGAAACGCCCAGCTCCCGGTGCCCGAGCAGGCGCAGGAGGCGCAGCCGGGTTTCGTCCCCCAGGGCGCGCATCAGGCGGGTCGTGTCGGCCAGACCGATCATTCAATCCAGATTAGCAGATCAGTTGGCCCGGAAGGCCCCGGGGCTCCAGCTCACGGAAGCTTATTTCGACCGCCGAGCGCCGCGGTGCGGCGCTTCCGCAGGCTGCCGCCGGGGCCTTGCCAGCCGGCTCAAGCCATTAGCGATCCAGGACTTACGTCAGAGCAGCCAGCGCACCGCTGGGTGCTCCGCAAGCCCCCGGAAAATCGCATCGCGCTGCTCCTTCGAGAACACCACCAGCTCGAGGGACAGGGAGCGGTACCGGCCCTGGGCGCTTTGATGCCCGGGCCGCAGCACGTGGTCCAGCTCGCCGACCACCTCGCTGACCGCCTGGCGCAGGGCGGCCTCGTCCTCGCCGATGATCCGGTAGGCCCAGGCAGTCGGGTAGTGGATCTCGGGCTCGCGGCCGGCCGGCAGGATCTCCATCGCAGGAGCATGGCCCAGGGGCGGCCCGGTCGCCAGGGGGCCGGGGGGCCGGGGGTGGGAATGCCTGGCCCCGCACTCCGGTCCGGGGGCCCCCCGGGCCGATACGGGCAGCGCGGCCCGGTCCGAGGGATCGGGTGCGACCTCCCTCCGTGGCCACGCCATCCATGAAGCCGATCGCCTCCTTCCCGATCTGGGTCGCCGCCCTGGCTGCGGCCGCCTGTTCCTCCTCCCCGAAAAAGTCCAACGAGCAAGAGGTCGCCGTCAAGGCTCCCGAAGCGGTCACGATGACGCTCGAGGAGAGCGGCAGCGCCGGACAGCTCGAGATCATGGGCCTGGCCCTGGCCTCCTCGCGCTTCTCCACGGGCCTGGCCGACGGGGCCCCGTTCACGATCCTGGCCGTGCGCGACCAGAGCGTCGCCAGCCTGCCGCCCGAGCTGTCCGCCAACCTGGGCCTGCGCGAGCTCGACGCCCTGATCGGCTTCCACGTGCTGCCCGGGCGCCTGACCGCCGAGCAGCTGGCCCAGTTCACGCGCCTCGAGACCCTCGGCGGCCAGCGCCTGCGCATCAGCGACTGGAACGGCGAGATCGAGATCAGCGGCCCGAGCAACCAGGCCCTGGGCCTGCCGCCGGCCCGCATCGTGGCCCGCAACATCGCGGTCGGCAACGGCCTGGTCCACATCGTGGACGGCTTCGCTGGGCCCTCGGTGCTGAGCCTCTACGAAACCGCCTGCGCCAGCCCCTTCCTGAGCCAACTGATCGCGGCCGCCGAGCTCGCTGGCGTCGCCGACGTGCTGGCCTCCGAAGGCCCGCTGACCGTCTTCGCGCCGACCAACGAGGCCTTCGAGGCCCTCGACGACGCGCAGGTCGCGCGCCTGCTCGATCCGGCCAACCGCGAGCAGCTCCTGACCGTCCTGCGCCGGCACCTGGTGCCCGGCCGCCTGTACGCGGATCGCTTCCACGTCGGCACGCTGGTCGGCTTCGGCGGCGGCGAGCTCGAATTCACCTGGCGGGGCGGCGATTTCTTCGTCGATGGCGCGCGCATCGTGCACACCGACGTCGAAGCCACCAACGGCGTCATCCACCTGATCGACCGCGTGCTGGTCGACTGAGCCTGGGCTGCCGGCGGCGCCGGCGGCTTCGGATCCTCGCGGCGGGGGGGGGGGCCCCGGGGGCGGCCCCCCCCCGCCGCGCGTTTGGGGGCCCCGCGGGTGTCCCAGGGGGGCCTGCGGGCAGCCGCGCTGGACCGGGCCGGGAACCGCGCCGGCCCCCGCGCCGTAGGATGTCCGGCCCCCGGCGCCGCCGGGGCAGCCTCCGGTCCCTCCCCTTCGGTCACGCCCGTGCTCCTGCGCAATATCGGCAAGCTGGTCCGCGGAAAGTCGACGCCCTTCCACCTGTTCAGCGCCGCCGTGCTGGGCAGCGCCCTGGCTTTCCTGCCAGGCTTCACCAGCGCCCCGGGCCTCTACCTGGCCCTGGGCTTCCTGCTGCTGGTGATCAACTCGAACCTGTTCATCGCCGGCCTGGTGGCGGTGCCGGCCAAGCTCAGCGCCCTGGCGCTGATCGGCGTCTCGATGCGGCTCGGGGAGACCCTGCTGCACGGGCCGGCCCAGGAGCTGTTCCGCGGCGTGGTCAACGCCCCGGTGCTGCACTACTTCGGCTTCCAGCGTTACTTGGTCACCGGCAGTTTCGTGCTCGGCATCGCCTTCGGCCTGTTGATCGCGATTCCGCTGGTGCTGCTCCAAAAAGGCGTGCGCCGCCAGCTGGCGGCCCTCGAGCTCAAGAACCAGAAATTCAACGAGGTCAGCTCCAAGGGCTGGGCCAAGTTCGCCGCCTGGGTGTTCCTGGGCGGCAAGGCCGACATGACCTACGAGGAGCTCAACAAACGCAACGTCGGCAACCCGGTGCGCGTGCTGGGCTTGGTGGTCGTCGCCGTCGGGGTGGGCTCCCTGTGGTTCGCGCAGAAGGCCGCGGGCTCGCCCTTGGTGGCGGGCGCCCTCGAGGCCGGGCTGGCGCGCGCCAACGGGGCCACCGTCGAGCTGGGCGGCTTCAAGCTCGACCTCCAGGCGGCGCGGCTCAAGCTGGCGGACCTGTCGGTGGTCGATCCGGACGATCTGATGACCGACCTCTTGCGCGGGCTCGAGTTCGATGCGGACGTAAGCAGCCGCGAGGTGCTGCGCGGCCGCTTCGTGGTCGATCGCCTGGCGATCAAGGAAGCGGCCACCGGGGTCCAGCGCGAGGAGCCCGGGGAGAAGGTCGAGGGCGCGCGCCCGGCCGCTGAACCGAGCGGACCGATCCTGGAGGTCCCCGACCTGTCGAATTACGACCTCGATCAGGTCCTGGCCGACGCGGAGAAGATCAAGGCGCAGCTCGCCAAGCTCAAGCAATGGCTGGAGCGGCTGGCGCCCAAGGAGCAGCCCCCGACCGACGGCGGCCCGGCCGACCAGAGCCTGCACGAGCGCCTCGAGCAGATGGCCCAGCAGCTCGGCTATTCGAACCTGATCGCCGAGCACCTGCTGGCCGACCTGCCGCGCATCGAGATCAAGGAATTGACCGTCGAGGGTTTCAGCATGCCTGGCCTGTCGGGCGACGAATACACGCTGGTCGCCAAGAACCTCTCGTCGGCGCCGGGCAAGCAAGCCGCCGCGCCGCAGCTGCAGATGGTCTCCAAGGACGGCAAGCTGCGCTTCGACCTGGCCCTGGGCGGCGCCGAGTCCCAGGCCGGCGGTCTGCCCGGGCGGATCTCGCTGCAGGCCACCGACCTGCCCGTCGATCAGATCGCCGCGGGGCTCTCCGTGAAGGGCGAGCGCCCGATCTCCGGCGGCAGCCTGTCCTTCTCCCTGGTCGGGGGCTTCTCGCCGCGCGACGGGCGCATCGACCTGCCGCTCGAGGTGCAGCTCCAGAACTCGACCCTCAACATCCCCGGCGTGGGCAGCACCCCGGTCGAGCGCTTCGCCCTGCCGATCGGCCTGCGCGGCCCGCTCGATGCCCTGCGCGTCGAGCTGGACGACAAGCAGCTGGTGGATGCCCTGGTGGCCGCCGGCAAGGCCGAATTCGCCAAGCGCGTGGAAGCCGAACTGGGCGCGCGTTTGGACGACGCCAAGGCCCGCGCCCGCGCGGCCCTCGAGGCGCGTTTCGGAGCCGCCAAGCTGGCCGAGCTGGGCATCGATCTCGATCAGCTCGAAAACATCGAAAGCCTCGAGGACGTGACCGAGATCGGCGAACTGGTCAAGGCCACGGCCGCCCAAAAGGCCGCCGCCGCCAAGCAGGAGGTCGAGAAGCAGGTGACGGAGACCGTCACCGACACCGCCACCCAGGCCTTGCAGGGCGTGGCCAACGACCTGCTGCAGGGCCAGGGCACCGACCAAGCTGGCCAGAACGCCGCCGACAAGGCCAAGCAGGCGGCGGAAGAGGCCAAGAAGTCCCTCGGGGACCTGTTCAAGAAGAAGCCGTAACTGCTTTGCGGCTGGGGCGGCTCGGGCGCCGCCCGAGCCGCGGCGGTTGGCCTGGAGTGCCACCTGCGGCGCAAGCGATCGTGGGGATCGGCGTGCTGCGCCGACCCC
>JBIKLM010000403.1:0-4116 GCA_044359835.1 Planctomycetota bacterium | reverse complement strand
TCCCTCCAGTTCGAGCAGCGGCGGGCCGGCGCTGGCTTCGAGGCGCGAGAGCCACAGGCGCCCGGCGGGCGGGTCGAGGCGCCCGGCGAGCGCGAGGCTTTGGCTCGCTCCCGCGCTGAGGCGCGCGACGAGTTCGAGCGTGCGACCGTCGCCTGCGCCGCTCAGCTCGAGCTGGCCCGGCGCGAGCGGCAGCAGCTCGCTCCAGGCGCCCAGTCCACGGGGCTCGAAGCGCGCCCGGCCGCTCAATTCGGTGGTCGGCGCCGCCGCGCTGCCGGATAGGTGCAGGGCCAAGGTCAAGTCCTCGAGCGCCAGGGCCCCGGGGTCCAGTTGCCACAGGCCCGCGAGCAGCGCCAGCGGCCCCGCCTCCAGATTCGAGAGCCAGGGCTCGGCCTGCTCCGGCGACCAGTCCTCGAGCCCCCCGGTGAGCGCCAGCGCCAGCTCGCCGTCGTTCCAGCGCCCGCTCGCGATGCGCAAGCGGCCCGAGTCGAGGCCCAGCTCCAGCTCGAGTTGGCCGGCCGGTCGTTCGCCCAAGGCCAGGTCCCGCCCTGCGGCCTCGAGCCGCCCGCTCCAGCGCTCTCCGACCCGCGCCAGCTCGAGGCGCCCCCGCAGGGAGCCCGAGCGCGGCGCCCGCGCGGCCAGCCCCGGCCAGCGCGCGAGCGCCGGCGCCAGGGAGGCCAGCGGCAGATCCTCCCAGCCAAGGCGCAGCGCTTCCACCGTCGCGCCCTGGGGCCCGCTGCGCCAATCGAGGCCATCGAGCTGCCAAGCGCCGAAGGGGCCCTGCAGGGCGGCGCTCAAGCGCGCACGACCGCCGGCATCGACCTCCATCTGCACCCGGCCCTGGGCGCCGAGCCAGCGCAGGCCCTCCAGCCAACTCCCGGGCAGCAACCCTTCGAGCAGGGCCTCGGATAGTGCGCCCGGGCGGCGCGGGCCGGGCGCGGAGAGTTCGAGCGCCAGCCGCGCGCCGGGGTCTGCGTTGGGCAGTTCGCCGGCCGGTGCGCGCAGGCCGCGCCAGCGCGCCAAGGTCAGCTCGAGGCCCGGAGCGGAGAGCTCGAGGCGCTTGAATTCGAGCTGTCCCTCGGCGCTGCGGCCGCGCACATCGAGCCGCTCTTCGCTGCCGCCGACAGCGCTGAGCTCGAATTCGACCGCTGGCCGGTCCGCATCGCCGGCGTCTTCGAAGCGCATCCAGCCGCTGAAGAGCGTCCCGGCCAGGGCGCGCCGCGCGGCGTCCGATGGGTAGAGCCATGCGGCCAGCGCCGGGGGCAGGCGGGCGCCCTCGAGATCGAGCTGTCCGCGCTGCCGGCCCAGGCCGCGGGAGAAGCGCAGGCGGTAGCTGCCGTCCGCGGCCGTCAGCGACAGCTCGAAACCGGCGAGCTCGTGCTCAGGCAGCCACAGCTCCAGCTCCGCCGGCGGACCGAGGGCCTCGCTTTCCAGCCGGCCGGCGAGGCGCCGACCCGAGCGCTGGCCTACGAAGCGGAAGGGCGCTCCGGCCGCTGCGCCCGCGAATGGACCCAGGGAGAGCCAGCGGCCAGCGGCTTCGATGCGGGCCGCCCCGTCGGCGCCGCGCGGAGCCTGCTGGGCGCGCTCGAGGCTCAGCCGGGCTGCCGGCAGCTCGATCTGCAGCGCGCGGGCTTCCAGTTCGAGCCCGTCGAGCGCCGCGAACCAGGCCCCGAACGCCTGCGCCGGCGCCGCGCCGTCGCCGGGGTCCTGGAACAGGCGCGCCTCCGAGAGGAACAGCCTCGGTTGCCCCCGGGCGCTGATCGACCCCTGGGAGCTCCAGCCCTGGGCCTCGAAGCGCAGGCCGCGCGGGCTGCTCCAGGTGAGCCCCGATCGCGCCTCGGCCCTCTGCCCGGCTTGCGGGTGCGGCTCCGCTGGCTGGCCTTCCCGGCAGGATCCAAGGGCGCTCAGCAGCGCCAGGGCGAGGGCCTTGGGGCGCCCGCTGCGCGCCGCGGGATGGCTTGGCGAGGGAGACGGCATGGTCCGGCGCGGGGGCCTGTGCGGCATTATCCGCGCGGGCGCGCCGCGGCTGGAGTCGGGCGCGCCGGCCGGCCCGCCATGCGGAACGGAGGGCTCCCCGCTGGGAAAAGGCTTCCGGCGATCGGACGGCGCCGGATGGCGGACCCGCGCGCTGGCGAGCGCTCGGGCCCGGCAGGTCAGGCGAGCGCTGGCCCGCGGCGCCCCTCAGGCGCGCGCGGCGAGCTCGGCGCGCGGATCGACGCCTTCGAGCTCCGTGGGCGCACAGCGGCCGAGCAGCGCGCGGGCCGCCAACTCCCCGACCGCCGGCGCCGTGACCAGCCCGTGGCCGCCCAGGGCTCCGACCCAGAACAGGCCCCGCAGGCTGGGGTCCGGGCCGATGCGGAAACGCTCCCCGAGCCCGAAGGTGCGCAGGCCGGCCCAGGCGCGCTGATCGCGGTTGCCGCCGTTCAGCCACCAATCCTCGAGCAAGCGCGGATCGAGATGCCGGGCGGCCCGCTCGCGGATGTGCGCGAGCTCGGCGGGGGAAAGCGCTACGGGCGCGCCGCCGTCGGGCCCCGGATCGACCGGGTCCTGGTCGCAGGCGCACAGCCACAAGCCGCCCTCCGCAGGCTTGCTGTAGAAGGTGTCGCCGCCGTTCCAAACCACCGGCCAGCGCGGATTCACGCGCGCGTCCGCCGGGCCCACCAGCACGTGGCGCCGGCGCGGGGTCAGCGGCAGGGGCGAGCCCGCGGATCCCGCCAAGCGCGCCCCCCAGGCCCCCAGGGCCAGCACGACCTGTTCGGCGTGCAGCTCCCGGCCATCCGCCAGACGCACGCCGTGCACCGCGCCCGCGCTTTCGAGCAGCGCGGCGACCCGCTGGCCGCGCCACAGGCGCACGCCGGCGGAGCCGGCTGCCCGGGCGAATCCTTCGATCACGCGCTCGGGGAACACGTGCCCCTCGTGGGGGGCGAAGTAGGCGCACAGGGCCCGCGTGCGCACGTGCGGTGCGCGGCGCGCCAGGGCCGCGGGGCTCAGCGCCTCGATGGGCTGATCGTGGGCAGCCACGCAGGCGGCGAGCTCGGCCGCGGCGGCCGGCTGGTCCGCGGTCAGGACCAGCCCGACCGGATCGACCAGCGGCAGCTTGGAGAAGCCCGGGGGCGGGTCCACCAGGAATCGGCGCGAGGCCTGGGCCAGGGGCCGCAGGTGCGCTTCGGACAGCACCGTGCGCAGGATGCCGGCGTTCTGGGCCGAGGCGGCGCGGCCGAATTCGGCGTTGCCCTCGATCAGGGTCACGCCGGTGGCTCCGAGCTGCGTCAGGTGGTAGGCGGTCGAGAGCCCGGCCAGCCCGCCCCCCAGGATCAGGAAGCGGATGGGGTCATGCTCGCTGGAGCGCTGCATGGCGCCATCTTAGGACCGAACCCCGCGGCTCCCGAGCGCCGATGCCCCCGGTTGCCGGCGCCGCCGGAGGTCCGCGTCGCGCTGGGCCAGGCCCCTTCAGCCCGGAGTCTCCACCGCTCGAAGGCTCGCCGGCTGGCCCGCCCTTCAGCCCGCCCCGCCGGCGGCCGAGGGCGGGTCGGCTTCGAATTCGAGGCTGATCAGCACCGATTGTTCGTTGTGCTTGATCTGGTAGTGCGTCTGCCGTCGGGCGCGGAAAGCCCAGGATCCGGGCCGCGACTCCCAAAACAGGCGCGGGTCGTCCTTCACCGGGCCGCGCACGAACGGGAAGTTGGCCCGCAGCAGGTTGCCCACCGCGAGCTCCAGTTCCTCGGGCTCGAGCCCGGCAGCGCCCAGGGGCGAGAGCAGGCTCAGCACGGTCAGGGTCAGGCCGTGGGAGCGGCCGACCGCGGAGAAGTTCGGGTCGGCCACGATCAGGCGAAAGCTCTGCATGGCGCGGGGGGGCGTGACCGGGAGAAACAGGCGGGCAGGGCGCCCCGGGAAGCTCGGGCGCTTGTCCGCGCACAGGGGACGAACAACCATAGCTCGGCGCCGGCCGTACGGCCGAGCGCCGGCCCGCGCCAGAAAGGCTCTGGGCCGCCGGCACGGCTGCCCGCGAGCCCCGGCCGCCGGATGGCGGCCCAACGGCATGCTGACAGGCTGGTATGTCTGCTCGGGCGCAGCCCGAGCCGATTTTTTTCTCAGCCTGTCAGAGGCTGGGAAAAAATC
>JBIKLM010000404.1:0-4116 GCA_044359835.1 Planctomycetota bacterium | reverse complement strand
GCGCTGGCCGCGCCGCCGAGCGCGCCGGTTGCCAACGCGCTGCAGCAGGCCCTGGCCGAAGCCCAGGCCGCCCAGGCCAAGCTCGAGCAGCGCGAGCAGGCCTACCTGGTGCTCAAGGGCAAGCTCTCCCAGGCCGGCGGGAAGGCTCCGGCCGAGCTCAAGGCCCAGCACGAGGCCGCGCGCCTGGCGCTCGAGGACCAAGCCGCGGCCCTGCGCGCGGCGGCGCGCAGCCTCGAGGAGGCCGGCGGCGATGCGGCCCCCTTCCGCAGCGCCGTGTCGGCGGCCCTGGGCGAAGGCCCCGGCCCCGCCCAGTTGACCGATTATCTGACCGTCGACGGCCTGCTCAAACTGATCGAAACCTGGGGCCAAAAGGCCTACCACTTCGTGATCGATCAGGGCCCGCTGATCCTCTGGCAGGCCTTCGTGGTGGTGCTCTTGTGGAGCCTGTTCGGCGTCCTGGCGCGCTTCGTCAAAAAGCTCGTGCGCCGCGGCCTGTCCTCGCCGCGCATCATGGCCTCGTCCCTGGTCAAGGACTTCATCGCTGGCATCGCCTCTAACGCCGTGGTGATCGCGGGCCTGCTGGTGATCCTGAACCAGCTCGGCCTGCAGGTCGGACCCCTGCTGGCCGGCTTCGGCGTGGCCGGCTTCATCGCCGGTTTCGCCCTGCAGGACGTGCTCTCCAACTTCGCCGCCGGCGTGATGATCCTGTTCTACCGGCCCTTCGACGTGGGCGACTTCGTGCGGGCCGGCGGCGAACACGGCACCGTGCGCGAGATGAGCCTGGTCTCGACCACCCTGACCACCCCGGACAACCAGCGCCTGATCGTGCCCAACAAGAAAATCTGGGGCGAAACGATCCAGAACGTGACCGTCAACCCGACGCGCCGCGTGGACATGGTCGTGTCGATCGATTACGCCGACGACATCGGCAAGGCTCTGGCCGTGCTCGACCGCGTGGTCAAGGCCCACCCCCTGGTGCTGAGCGATCCCGCGCCCGCGATCGGCGTCGCCGCCCTGGCCGATTCGGGCATCGCGATCCAGGTGCGCCCCTGGTGCAACTCCCCGGACTACGGCGACGTGCTGGGTCAGCTCAACCGCCAGATCAAAGAAGCCTTCGACCAAGCCGGCATCACCATCCCCTTCCCCCAGCGCGTCGTCCACGTACGCGGCGGCCCGCTGCCCTGACCCCTCCACCCCGGCGCCCCAACGCCAGCTCGGACCCCGCCGGGCCCGAGCTGGCGCTGATCCAGTTGTTTACAACGCGTTTCGTCGGCCAGACCGCCCACCACGCCTTCGTGGTGCTCGACCAGCAGAGCCTGGCTCTCGAGACCGTCAGCAACCCGGTTCCGGTGCTGCTGGCCCCCTGAACGGAGGGGCTGGGCCTGGCGGCCCAGGAGTCCGGGCTTTGCTGCACCTTCGGTGCAGCTGGCCCAGGGTTCTTGCGGGGCGCTGCGAGCGCGGCGGGCGGCCGGGTCAGGGCAGGGGGATCAGGAAGCGGTAGCGGCCGGAGTCGAGATCGACTTCGAGGGGCGGGGCTGGTTGGCCTTCTTTCAGTTCGAGCAGGGCGCGGGGCACGCTGCGCACGTTGGGGAGCTTGCCCAGGGGGCGGCCGGATTCGGTCACCGCGGTGTCGGCGGGGCAGGGCAGGATCACGCTGGCGGTCAGGTTGGGTGGGATCTCGACTTCGACCTCGAGCCCGGATTCGGTGCGCTTCCAGGAGCAGGCCAGGGGCCCGCGGATCGAGGCGTAGCGCGCGCCGGCGGCGTCCAGGCCGTCCACGGGCGCCGGGGCGAAGCGCAGGCGCTGGAACGAGCTGGGCGCGATCGGCAGGCCCACCAGGCTCTCGAACAGCCAGCGCCCGACGCAGCCGAAGGCGTAGTGGGCGAAGGAGTTCATGCCCGGGTCCTGGAAGCCGCGCTCGGGGGTCCAGCCGTCCCAGCGTTCCCAGATCGAGGTGGCACCCTGGTCGACGGCGAACAGCCAGGAGGGGTACTCGCGGCGCAGCACCAGGGCCGCGGCTAAATCGCGGCGCCCGGCCTTTTCCAGGGCCTGCAGCAGCACCGCGGTGCCCACGAATCCGGTGTTGAAGCGCATTCCGCGGGCTTCGATGTCCGCCGCCAGGAAGGCGGCTGCTTCTGAGCGCCGCGGTTCGTCCAGCAGGTCGAAGGCCAGCGCGAGGGCGTAGCCGCACTGGCTATCGCCCAGGACGCGCCCTTCGGCGTCCACACAACTGCGCTGGAACTCGGTGCGCAGCTCGTTCCACAGGGTCCGGTAGCGCTCAGCATCCTGGCGCTTGCCGAGCGCGCGGGCGGCCTCGGCCAGGCATTCCGCCGAACGGGCGAAGTAGGCCCGGTAGATCAGCGCCGGCGGGGTCGGGGCATCCAGGTTGACCCAATCGCCGAAGCAGTGGAATTCGGCGGGCGGGGCGCGATCCGGGCCCGAGCGCGCCACCAGGAAGTCGAGGTAGCGCTGCATGGAGGGGTACTGGCGCGCCAGCAGCCGCCGGTCGCCGTAGATGCGGAACAGCTCGACCGGCAAGATCGCGCCGCAATCGGCCCAGGCCGGGCCGCCGTCGTCGCCGGCCACCAGCAGCGGCGCGACCATCGGGAACTGGCCGTCGGCGCGCTGGGCGTCGCTCAGATCGGTCAGCCACTTGCCGAAAAAAGCGCGCACATCCGCGTTCCAGGCCGCGGTGACGCCGTAGGCCAGGGCGTCGCCGGTCCAGCCCAGGCGCTCGTCGCGCTGCGGGCAGTCGGTGGGCACGTCGATGAAGTTCATGCGCTGGGTCCAGCGGATGTTCTCGACCAGGCGCTCGAGATCCGGCTCGCTGCACCAGAATTCGCTGCCGTAGGGCGTGTCGCTGGTCAGCGCCACGCCGACCAGCAGGTCTGCGGGCGCGCTCTCGAGGGCCGGGTCGAGGCCGTCGACCTCCACGTACTGGAAGCCGTGGAAGGTGAAGCGCGGCTCGAAGACCTCGCGGCCCGTGCCGCGGGCGATGAACACGTCGGTGGCGCGCGCGCCGCGCAGGTTTTTTGTGTAGAGCTCGCGGCGCTCGTCCAGGCGCTCGGCGAAGCGCAGCGTGAAACGCTGGCCGGGCTGTGCGGCGACCGTCAGGCGCGCCACGCCGGCGAGGTTTTGGCCCAGATCGAAGGCGAAGCGCCCGGGGCCGAGCTTCCACGAGGCGACCGGAGCGAACTCGGCCACGGCGCGCACCGGCGGGCCCGGGTGCGGCTCGCGCTGCGGCGCCAGGGGCGCGCCCCGGTCCACCGGGCTCCAAGCGGCAGCGTCGAAGCCGGCGCGGTCCCAGCCCAGGGGCTCGAGGCGCGCGTCCCAGACTTCGCCCATCAGCAGGTCGGCCTCGAGCACATGGCCCGTGGCGGCGCGCCAGGCGCCGTCGCTGACCAGGACCTGCTTGGCGCCGTCGGCGAATTCGAGGTGCAGCTCGAGCGACAGGCGCGGCGATGGGCCGTAGTGATCGCGCTGGCCGCCGTAGCCCACGTAGCCGGCGTACCAGCCGTCGGCCAGCAAAGCGCCGCAGGCGTTCTGGCCGGGGGTCAGGAGCGCGGTCACGTCCGCGCTGCGCGCCAGGACGCGCCGCTTGTAGTCGGTCCAACCGGGGGTCAGCCGGCCGTCGCTGACCCGCTGGCCGTTGAGGGTCACGTCCACGACGCCCAGGGCGGTCCAATGCAGCGTGGCGCGGGACGGCGCCTGCTCGAGCTCGAATTCGCGGCGCAGCAGGCGCGCCGGGGGCAGCACCAGCCCCGCCGAGAGCGTGCCCCAGGGCGCCATGCCGTGGGGCCCGAGGACCGGCGCGGGCAGCGCTTCCCCGCCGGCGCTCGCCACGCGCCAGCCCGGGCCGCTGACGAGGCGCGTGCGCGTGCCGTCGGGCGCGGTCAGGTCGAGTCTCAGCAGCAGGCCCGCGGGGCCGGGCTGGCTGTTGGTGACCAGGACCTCCAGGCGATGGTCGCCCGGACCGGGGCTGCACTCGATCTCGCGCACGCGCCGCCAGGCGTCGGGGTTGCCGTCGCTGGCGGCCAGCTCCACGCCGTCGAGCAAGAGCCGCCACTGGTCGTCGGCCGACAGGCGCAAGCGCGCCGCGAGCGGCGCCGCGGCCAC
>JBIKLM010000402.1:0-4121 GCA_044359835.1 Planctomycetota bacterium | reverse complement strand
GGCCGCTTGCTCGATGTTGAGGATCTCGGAGTCGGGCGTGCCGGGCATGGAGCGGGGGGGGCTCGCGGTCGGGGGGGCGGGGCAAGGGGCGGGGTGCCAGGCGCTGAGCCTAGCGGCCGGCCCGAATTCGGGGGGGGGCGGGTGCGGGCTGCACCCGCGGGGTCGAGCAGGCGCCGGAGGCGGGCGGCGCCGGGCGCGGGTCGCAGAGGCTTCGGCGGCCGCCGGCCGCTGGGTCGACGGCCCGCTGGAGCGCGGGAGGGTCGGCTGGGCGGATCGGGCGAGGCCAGCGCCGCTCAGCCGGACGGTCAGCCGAGCAGCCGGCGGGCGATCACCAGCCGCTGGATGTCCGTGGCACCCTCGTAGATCTCGGTGATGCGCGCGTCGCGGAACAGACGCTCCACGTGGCTGTGGTCGGTGTAGCCGAAGCCGCCGTGGATCTGCAGGCACTCGTCGGCGGCGAAGTTGGCCGCGCGGGAGGCCGAGAGCTTGGCGGTGGCGGCTTCGCGGCTGCAGGGCTTGCCGGAATCGCGCAGCCAGGCGGCGCGATAGGTCAGCAGCTCGGCCGCGTCGACACGCTCCGACATGTCGGCGAGCTTCCATTGGATGGCCTGGAACTCGCCGATCGGCTTGCCGAACTGCTCGCGCTCGCGGGCGTAACGCACGGAGGCCTCCAGGCAGGCCTTGCCGATGCCGACCGCCTGGGCGGCGATGCCGATGCGGCCGCCGTCCAGGGTGTCCATGGCGATGTTGAAGCCCTTGTCGAGCTCGCCCAGCAGGTTGGCGCGCGGCACGCGCACCCCGTCGAAGACGATCTCGGTGGTCGAGGAGCCGCGGATGCCGGTCTTGATCTCGTGCTTGCCGACGCGCAGGCCCGGCGTGCCGCGCTCGACCAGGAAGGCGCTGATGCCCTTGGCCTTGGAAACGCCCGGGTTGGTGCGGCAGTAGACCAGGAACAGGCCGGCCCAGCCCCCATTGGTGACCCACAGCTTGGTGCCGTTGATGCGGAAGTGATCGGGGCCGTCCGGCACCGCGCTGGTCGCCAGGGCGGCGGCATCCGAGCCCGCGTTGGCTTCGGTCAGGCAGTAGGAGCCGATGTACTCGCCGCTGGCCAGCTTGGGCAGGAAGCGGCGGCGCTGGTCTTCGGTGCCCCACTTGTTGATCGGCGCCCCGATCAGGCTGTTGTGCACCGAGAGCGTCACACCGGTCGAGGCGCAGGCCCGGTTGATCTCGATCAGCACGGCGGTCAGGGCCTGGTTGTTGAGCCCGGCGCCGCCGTAGGCCTCCGGGATCGTCAGGCCCCACAGGCCGAGCTCGCCGATCTTGGCCAGCACCGCCGGGTCGATCTTCTCGTCGCGGTCGTGGCCCGTGGCGCGCGGCAGCAGCTCGCCCTCGGCGAAATCGCGCGCCATCTGGCGCACCATGCCGAGTTCTTCGTCCAGTTCGAAATTCATGTTCGGTCGTGGCGGCGGGCCCGGGGGCCCGCCGGGGCGGCAGGGCCGCGGGGCGATAGGTTGGGAGGGAGAGTGCGCGGCCGGAGAGCCGGCCAGGGGATCGATCGAGGGGCGGCGGCCGCGCCAGACCTAGATCGGCCGGGGGGCGGGCCCGGCCCGAGCGGCGCCGCGCCCCGACGGGCCCGGCCGCCGCGGCGGCTCATTTTTGGCTGTAGTCGTAGAAGCCCTTGCCGCTCTTCTTGCCCAGGCGGCCGGCCGCGACCATGCGGCGCAGCAGCGGGCAGGGGCGATACTTGTCGTCGCCCAGATCGCGCTGGAGGATGCCGAGGATGTCCAGGCACACGTCCAGGCCGATGAAGTCGGCCAAGGTCAGCGGTCCCATGGGGTGATTCATGCCCAATTTCATCACCTGATCGATGCCCTCGGCGGTGCCCACGCCTTCCATCAGGCAGTAGATCGCCTCGTTGATCATCGGCATCAAGATCCGGTTGCTGATGAAGCCCGGATAGTCGCTGGCTTCGACCGGGATCTTGTCCAAGCTCCGGGCGCCTTCGACGGCTCCGCGCACGGCCTCGGCGCAGCTTTCCTGGCCGCGGATGACCTCGACCAGCTTCATCAACGGCACCGGGTTCATGAAGTGCATGCCGACCACCCATTCGGGGCGCCGGGTAGCGGCCGCGATGGTCGTGATCGAGATCGAGGAGGTGTTGGTGGCCAGGATCGCCCCGGGTTTGCACACCCGGTCGAGTTCCTGGAACACGGCGCGCTTGACCTCCAGCTTCTCGGCGACCGCCTCCACCACCAGCTCGCAATGGGTCAGGTCCGCCAGCTTGGTGCTCGGCCGGATGCGGCCGGCGATTTCGCTGGCCTGGGCCTCGCTCAGGCTGCCCTTCTTGACGAAGCGCGCCAGGCTGCCGCCGATCGACTCCTTGGCGCGCGCCAGGGCCGCGTCGCTGACGTCGACCATCGTGACCGCGGCCCCGAAGCTGGCGAAGGTCTGCACGATGCCGTTGCCCATCGTGCCGGCGCCGACCACGCCCACGTGCTTGAACAGGGAAGTGCTCATCACAGGGCCTCCACCGCCAGGGACACCGCGTTGCCGCCGCCCAGGCACAGGGAGGCCATGCCGGTCTTCTGGCCGCGCTCGCGCAGGGCGTAGAGCAGCGTGGTCAGGATGCGCGCGCCGGAGGCGCCGATCGGGTGCCCGAGGGCCACCGCGCCGCCGTTGACGTTGACTTTGCTCGGATCGAGCTCGAGCACCTTGGTCAGGGCGCAGGCGGCCGCCGAGAAGGCCTCGTTGATCTCGTGCAGGTCGAAGGAGCGCGGATCGCGGCCCAGCTTCTGGGAGAGCTTCTTGATCGAGACCTCGGGGGCCATCATGACCCACTCCGGGGCCGTGCCGCCGGTGGCGTAGCCCAGCACCCGCGCCAGGGGCTTGACGCCCAGGGCCTTGGCCTTGTCCGCGGACATGACCAGCATGGCCGAGGCGCCGTCGTTGATCGACGAGGCGTTGGCGGCGGTGACCGTGCCGCCGTCCTTCTTGAAGGCCGGCTTGAGCCCGCCGATCGATTGGGCGGTGGTCTCGGCGCGCACGTTCTCGTCGCTGTTGAAGGGCAGCGGATCGCCTTTCTTTTGGGGCACCGGCACGGCGAAGCGCTCGGCCGTGAACCGGCCCGCCTTTTCGGCCGCCGCGGCGCGCGCGTGGCTCTGGGCGGCGAATTCGTCCTGCTGGGCGCGCGAGATGCCGTGCTTCTCGGCGGCCTTCTCCCCGGTCATGCCCATGTGGAAGTCGTTGTAGATGTCCCACAGGCCGTCGAAGATCATCGAATCGACCAGCTGGCCGTGCCCGAGGCGCAGACCGTCGCGGGCCCCGCGGATCAGGTAGGGCGAGTTGGACATCGACTCCATGCCGCCGGCGACCAGACACTCCGCGTCACCGGCGCGGATCGCCTGGGCGGCGAGCATCACGGCCTTGAGGCCCGAGCCGCAGACCTTGTTGATCGTCACGCTGCCGACCGTGTCGGGGATGCCCGCGGCGCGCGCCGCTTGGCGCGCCGGGTTCTGCCCGAGGCCGGCCTGCAGCACGTTGCCGAAGATGACTTCGTCGACGTGCTCGGGGCCGACGCCCGCGCGGCGCAGGGCTTCGCGGATGGCCAGGCCCCCCAGCTCGGGGGCCCGGAAGGAGGCCAGGCCTCCTTGGAACTTGGCGATCGGCGTCCGACAGGCGCCGACGAGGACGACATCCTTCACGCGGGGGCGGGGGGCAGCGGTTGGCAGGGGTCGCCGGCGCTCCTGAGGGAGCCCGGAAGAGCGGCGCAGTATAGCCCTGGGGGCGGCGCCGCCGCGACCGCAGGGGGCGGTTCATCTGCTGCTCTTGAGCGGGGCATCTGGGGCTCAAGCGCCGCCGCGGCGGGCCCGCCAGCGGGCGTAGTCGGCCCGCCTCCAGTCCTGGCGCACGGGCACCTCCCGGGCCAGCTCCCGGGCCCGCTCGGGTTCGATGTCGGCCCAGCACAGCCCCGGCTCGCTCCCGGCCGCCGCCAGGACCTGGCCGCCCGGCCCGAAGACGCGCGAGCCGCCGCCGTATTCCAAGGTCCGCCCGCGCTGTCCGAGGGTCTCCCGCCCCGTGCGGTTGACCGCCAGCACGAAGGCCTGCAGCTCGACCGCCCGGCC
>JBIKLM010000052.1:0-14437 GCA_044359835.1 Planctomycetota bacterium | reverse complement strand
TGCGCACGCCCCCCCCCCGCACGCAAGCCCAAGTCACGCCCAGCCGCCCTCAGCCCCGCTGCCTCCACCCAGGGGTTCCCTGCGCTCCTGGCGCTGCTCCAGAAGTCTCGGTATCCTCGCCCCAGAGCGAGCCGTTTCGCCTTGCCAGAACCCCCGGCGGCCTCTCGCCATTGGCTCTCGCCAGCTCCATGGCCCGCACCAAGTCCACCTCCCAGCTCGGTTTCGAAGCCAAACTCTGGCTCGCTGCCGACAAGCTTCGCAACAACATGGACGCGGCGGAGTACAAGCACATCGTTCTCGGGCTGATCTTCCTCAAGTACATCTCCGACTCTTTCGAAGAGCACCGCCAAAAGCTCCTCACCGGCTCCAAGACCAAAACCAGCACCTACGCCGGCGCCAACCCCAAAGACCCCGACGAATACCGCGCCGAGAACATCATCTGGGTCCCCAAAGAAGCCCGCTGGCCCCTCCTGCAAGCCAGCACCAAGCGGCACTTAGCCGGCGGGACCTGCCTTCGCGACCGGCAAGCCAACCTGGCGCTCGTGGCATGAACAAGAAGGCCCTCACCGAAACGGATATCCGAACCAAGTTCATTACGCCAGCACTCGTCGGAGTGAACGGCGATAAATGGAACTTGATGACGCAGGTCCGGGAGGAAGCCTATTTCACTAAAGGGCGCGTGATCGTTCGAGGAAAAACAGTCAAGCGCGGAGAGGCCAAGAAGGCAGACTACATCCTGTACTACAAGCCAAACGTGCCGATTGCCGTTATCGAAGCGAAAGACAACCAGCATGCGGTCGGGGCTGGCATGCAGCAGGCGCTTGAATATGCGGAAATCCTGGACGTGCCTTTCGCTTACAGCTCCAACGGCGACGCGTTTCTTGAGCACGATCGCACCGGCAAAGACGGCCGTGTCGAACGGGAGATCCCGCTCGAACAATTCCCGAGTCCCGAGGAACTATGGCAACGCTATCGCTCGGCGAAGGGCTACACATCCAAGCAGGACGCCGTAGCCACCCAAGATTATTACGACGACGGTTCCGGGAAGTCTCCCCGCTACTACCAGCTGATTGCAATCAACCGCACAGTTGACGCCATCATCCGGGGCGAGAATCGCATCCTGCTCGTGATGGCGACTGGCACTGGCAAGACTTACACGGCCTTCCAGATTATCTGGCGCCTCTGGAAAGCGGGTGCAAAGAAGCGGATCCTCTTCCTGGTCGATCGCAACATCCTCGCGGACCAAACCAAAACCAACGACTTCAAGCCGTTCGGCCAGGCGATGACCAAAATCACCAACCGAACCGTAGACAAGGCCTTCGAGATTTACCTCTCGCTCTATCAAGCTGTCACTGGGACCGAAGACGAGCAGAACATCTACACGCAGTTCTCGCGCGACTTCTTTGACCTTGTCGTCGTGGACGAGTGCCACCGTGGCAGCGCCGCCGATGACGCGGCGTGGCGCAGAGTCCTTGACTACTTCTCGGCAGCGACCCAGATCGGCCTCACCGCGACACCCAAGGAGACCAAGGATGTCTCCAACATCGAGTACTTCGGCGAACCGATCTACACCTATTCCCTCAAGCAAGGCATTTCCGACGGATTCCTCGCGCCCTACAAGGTCATTCGCATCGGCATCGACAGGGACCTCGATGGCTGGCGACCTGAGTTGGGCAAGACCGACAAGTACGGCCAAGAGATCGAGGACCGCGAGTACAACGACCTGGATTTCGATCGCAGCCTGGTCCTTGAGAAACGCACTGAACTGGTAGCCGCCAAGGTCACCGCGTTCCTGAAAAAGACCGACCGTTTCGCTAAGACAATCGTCTTCTGCGAGAACGTCGACCACGCGGAGCGCATGCGCCAGGCGCTGGTCAACGCCAACCCCGACCTCGCCACCGCGAACAGCAAGTATGTCATGCGCATCACCGGCGACAATGAGGAGGGTAAGGCGCAACTGGACAACTTCATCGATCCAGAATCCACCTACCCGGTGATTGCAACGACCTCGCAGCTCATGTCGACGGGTGTGGATGCGCAAACGTGCCATCTGATCGTGCTCGACAAGCGCATCAAGTCCATGACGGAGTTCAAGCAGATCATCGGACGTGGGACGCGCATCAACGAGGACTACAACAAGCTCTTTTTCACCATCATGGACTTTAAGCGGGCTACGGCGCTCTTCGCCGATCCCGACTTCGACGGCGAACCAGTGCAGATCTACGAGCCGCGGGAAGGCGATCCGGTTGTGCCGCCCGAGGATAGTTGGCACGCGGAGGAGGCCCATGACGGCCCGGCCAGCTATTCTGGCGAGTCCAATCCCTTGGATGCCGCCGGCGAAGCCTCCAGGCGTCCGACCAAGTACTACGTCGACGACGTCGAGGTGAAAGTTGCTACCGAGCGCGTGCAGTACTTGGATGCCCAAGGAAATCTGATCACCGAGTCCCTCAAGGACTACACCCGCAAGACCGTCCGCAAAGCGTACACGTCACTCAGCGACTTTCTCGGCGCCTGGAACGCTGCGGAGCGCAAGCTGGCCATCATCGAAGAGCTTGCCGGCCAAGGCGTGTTCCTGGAGGAACTGGCAGAGCAGGTCGGTCGCGACTACGACGCCTTCGATCTGGTCTGTCACGTGGCGTTCGATCAGCCGCCGCTCACCCGACGCGAGCGTGCGGATCGAGTGAAGAAGCGGAATGTCTTCGCCAGGTACGGCGCAGCAGCCCGGGCCGTACTCGAAGCCCTGCTACAAAAGTATGCCGACGGAGGCATCGACAGTGTCGAGTCCCTCGACATCCTCAAGGTGGATCCACTCACCCATTTTGGCACGCCGATCGAGATCGTACGGTTGTTCGGCGATAAAGCGGCCTACCTCACCGCCATTCGCGAGCTGGAAGCCCAGCTCTATCAAGAGGCAGCCTGATCCATGGCCAACGTTTCAAACATCGTCAAGACCATCCAGGACATCATGCGCAAGGACGCCGGCACCTACGGCGATGCGCAGCGGCTCGAGCAGCTCGGCTGGATGTTCTTCCTCAAGATCTTCGACGACCGTGAGAAGGAACTCGAACTCCTCCGTGACAAGTACAAGTCGCCCCTGCCCAAGCACCTGCGCTGGTCCACATGGGCCACTGACCCCGAAGGTATAACCGGCGAGGCCCTGCTCGACTTCATCAACAACACACTTTTACCCAAGCTGAAGTCGCTGACGGGTGGCACGGACAAGATCGCAGGCCTGATCCGCACGGCCTTCGAAGATGCCAACAACTACATGAAGAACGGCACGTTGATGCGCCAGGTCATCAACAAGATCAATGGCATTGACTTCAATGCCACCGATGACCGCCACATGTTTGGCGACATCTACGAGAAGCTGCTCAAGGATCTGCAGTCCGCGGGCAACGCTGGCGAGTTCTATACCCCGCGCGCCGTCACCCAGTTTATTGTCGAACAGGTTAATCCCCGACTGGGCGAATCGATCCTCGACCCGGCCTGCGGGACCGGCGGCTTCCTCGTCTGTGCCATCGAGCACCTGCGCAAGCAGGCCAAGACCGAAGCCCACGAGCGAGCCATCCAGGACTGCTTCACAGGCATCGAGAAGAAGCACCTGCCACACATCCTGTGCATGACTAACCTCATGCTGCACGGCATCGACGTCCCCTCCAACGTCCGCCACGACAACACCCTTGCCCGCCCCCTGCGTGACTGGGGCCCGAAGGAGCGCGTGGACGTCATCGTCACCAACCCGCCCTTCGGCGGCATGGAGGAGGACGGCATCGAGTCCAACTACCCCGCCGAGTTCCGCACTCGGGAGACCGCCGACCTGTTCCTGGTGCTCCTGATGAAGATCCTCAAGCCCGGCGGCCGGGCGGGACTTGTGTTGCCCGATGGCACGCTCTTTGGCGAAGGCGTCAAGACCCGCATCAAGGAGGCCCTGCTCACGGATTGCAACCTCCACACCATCGTGCGCCTGCCCAACGGCGTCTTCAATCCCTACACCGGCATCCGCACCAACCTCCTCTTCTTCACCAAAGGCGCGCCCACCACCCACGTCTGGTATTACGAGCACCCCTATCCGCCCGGCGCCAAGAGCTACAACAAAGGCAAACCCATCCGCATCGAGGAGTTCGAGGGCGAGCGCGCGTGGTGGGGTGACGAGGCCGACGGCTTTAAATCCCGCGTGGAAAACGAGCAGGCCTGGCGCGTCTCGATAGACCAGATCAAGGCCGGCAATTTCAACCTCGACCTCAAGAACCCGCACAGCACCGACGAAGGCCCCGGCGACGTGGACCACCTCCTGCCGGAATACGAAAAGCTCCTCGCCCAGATCGCCGCCACGCGCGCCGCGCTGAAACAGGAACTCTACCACGCCCTCACCGCCACCGCCGGGACTGCTGAATGAAGCTGGAAACCTTTTTCGAGAAGTTCGACCAGTTCGCCGCCGCGCCCGATGCGGTGGCAAAGATGCGCGAATTGGTGCTGCACTTGGCAGTCACTGGGAATCTCGTTCGGCAGAATTCCACCGAGCAACCTGCCGAAGACCTATTGGTTCAGGTTCGGCAGTCTCGTGACGCTCTCGTCAAAGAAGGCACCATCCGACGGATTGAGGCGTTGCCGCCACTGACGATCGATGACGTTCCGTTTGAATGCCCCGCTGGTTGGGCGTGGGTCAGGTTCGGTGAAATCTCATCGTCATTCCGCGGGCACAATCCGCCCAAGAGTTTGTTTAAGGACAAACCTGCCCCTGGATATGTCCGCTTCATCCAACAACGCGATTTTCGCACCGACGATTACGCGGTTTATGTTCCAGAATCGAGGCACCTCAAACTCGTGAAGAAGGGCGAGATCGTGATGGCCGCTTATGGCAACATCGGAAACACCTGTAGAACGGTTGAAGGCGCATTCAATGTGGCGATTGCAAAAGTGATGGAGATCCCGCCGGTCGCGCGAGACTATACCGACCTGCTTATTCGGTCCGACTTCATCCGCGGCGCTCTAGAGAAGGTTTCAAGTCGCGTCGCTGTTTCTTCGATGAGTAGCGACCACATGCGGTCGCTCGCGGTGCCACTCCCACCCCTCGCCGAGCAGAAGCGGATCGTGGCGAAGGTGGATGAGTTGATGGCGTTGTGTGATCGGCTGGAGGCGCAGCAGCAGGAACGGGAGACGCGGCACGCCGCGCTCGCCCGTGCGTCGCTGGCCCGCTTTGTCGACGCGCCCACCCCGGCCAACCTCCCGTTCCTCTTCCACCCGTCCTACGCCATCCCCCCCGCCGACCTCCGCAAATCCATCCTCACCCTCGCCGTCCAAGGCAAACTCGTCCCCCAAGACCCTAACGACGATGACGCGTCGACACTCTTGGAAAAGATTCGAGTCGCAAAAGCGGCAATGCAGAAAGGACAACGGAGCCGCCTCGCGGAGAGCGACAATTCGGGAAGTCCTGCATCCGAGCCATACGAACTGCCGCCTGGCTGGGTTTGGACCGTGCTTGGAGAAGTGCAGGTCTTCACCAACGGCTTCGCATTCAAGAGCGAAGACTACCAAGAATCAGGGATCGGAATCGTGCGAATGGGCGAGCTGGGATCTAACGGCGAGATTGATGAATCGGACATGAAATATGTCTCCGAGCAAATTGCGCAGTCACTGCCCGAGACGTTCCGAGTCAAACCGGGCGATCTTTTAATGGGAATGTCCGGTTCAATCGGAAAGCTGGCGATCAACCGTTCCCCCAAGACCTACCTTCTGAACCAGCGCGTTGGTCGCTTGGAGCCTGTCCTCGTTGAGAAGCCATATCTCCAGGTCTTTCTCCGAACCGTCGAACAGCACTACCTCGAAATCTCATTCGGGATGGCCATAAAAAATCTGAGCACGAAGCAGATCAATGAGACCGCGTTCCCGCTCCCACCCCTCGCCGAACAACGCCGGATCGTGACCAAAGTGGAGCAACTTATGGCCTTGTTGGACGCTTTGGAAACGCAGCTCGCTGCCTCCCGCGCGATCGCCGCCAACCTCCTCTCCGCCCTCGTCGCCGAACTCACGACAAAGGACTGACCCGTGCCGCCGCTAAGATTTGACCCGGAAGCCACCGTCGAGGAAATCGCCGGCATCGGTCGCCACGCCGCATTCGATGCCGTGATCGACGACAAGGACGACGACGCCATCCAGTTGGTCTGCCGCCGCGCTGACGGCACGGAGATTCCCTTGGCCAATCCCGCCCGCGCCCTCTACTTCGGCGACCGCATTCTCTACACCGAAGAGGCCCGGCGATACGACCTCGGCGAGAGACAGCAAGTCCTCAACACCGGCACCTTCAACCGAAACGAGCGGCGCTTTGACGAACTCAAACGCGCCTGCCAGCGCGGTTTCGTGATTCCCTTCGTCGGCGCTGGCATGTCCAAAAGCGCCGGTTGCCCGGAGTGGAAGGAATATCTGCTCAATCTCTGCCCCGAGGCCGGATTCGATAAAGACGCCATGCGCCAACGTCTCGAAGACCAAGGCGACTACGAAGGCGTGATGCATGACCTCGTGACCAAGCTTGGCGAGAATCGCTTCAACCAAGATTTCGAGCGCGACTTCAACCCGCCGGCCGAAGTGACGGGCGCCGTGCTGCGCCTGCCCGACCTCTTCGACAGTTGTGCCATCACGACCAACTTCGACCGCGTGCTGGAGAAAGCCTAGGAAAAGAGCGGCAAGCCCTTCGCCGAGAAGACCACCGGTCGCGGCCCCGTGGGATCCATCAATGCCTTCTACCGTGCGATTCCCGCTGGCGAGCGCCACCTCCTCAAACTCCACGGCAACCTTACCAACGCCGCCGAGCGGGTGCTGAACAAAACCGAATACGACGACGCCTACGGTAACGACGGGAACATCCACTTCGACCGCCCCGTGCCCAAGCTATTGAATCGACTCTACACCAGCTTTAGTTTCCTCTTCCTTGGCTGCAGCCTGACCTTTGACCGCACCATCCAGACTTGCACCAAGATCGCCCAGGACCTCGGGCCAGACTCACTCCCACATCACTACGCTATCCTTCCCCGGCCCAGTGATGCTCAGCGTCGCGCGGAATTGGATCAACGTCTCGCTGATGCCCATATCAACGGCATCTGGTTCCCCGAGGGTGAGTATGAGCTTATTGAGCGAATGATCGAACTACTTCTAGCCTAGTCGGTGACTCGGGGACATGCTTGTGGATGAGGTGCGCCAATCATGCATCGACACTGGGGGCTGTGTCGGTCGAGTTTACCTATTCACACATCAGAATGAGAGGGCGAGGCTGCACGGCAATGGGCGGATCCTGATCACGGTCGAGAGTAGGAATGTCATGGCGGCCATGAGTGTGTGGGGCCTGGACAAGACTTGCTGGCCGGATGGGCTGGGATCTAGATCGTCGCCGACAGTAGGCGGCGCTGGCTGCAGGTGGTGATGGAGCTGTCGCGGGCGTTTGCCCTGTGCTCGGCGACGGATGAAGCGGTTGCGGTCAGGGACGACGTGAGCTACTTCCAGGCGCTGCAGGCGGCGCTGGGCAAGCAGGAGGGGCAGAATCGGCGCACGCCGGAGCAGATCGATGCGGCAGTTGGTCAGCCAAGCGATTACGACTGAGGGGGAGGTGATCGACGTGTTCACCGCGGCGGGGCTCAAGCGGTCGGACATCAGCATCCTGAGCGACCAGTTCTTGGCCGAGGTGCGCGGGCTCAAGCACAAGAACGTGGCGGCGGAGCTGCTGGCCAAGCTGCTGAGGGACGAGCTCAAGCTGCGCTCCAAGCGCCACCTGGTGCAGTCCCAGCAGTTCTCGGAGAAGCTGAAGCGCACCCTCAACGGCTACCACAACCGCGCCATCACCACCCTGGATGTGCTGGAGGAGCTGATCCAGCTCGCCAAGGAGATGGAAGCCGCCCAGGCGCGCGGCGAGGCCCTGGGCCTGTCGGACGAGGAGGTGGCTTTCTACGAGGCCCTGGGCACCAACCAAAGCGCCGTCAGCGCCATGGGCGACGCGGCCCTAAAGGCCATCGCCGTTGAACTCACCCGACGCATCAGCACCAGCGTGACCGTCGACTGGCACCTACGCGAAAGCGCCCGCGCCAAGATCAAGGTGCTGGTCAAGCGCATCCTCACCCAGCACGGGTATCCCCCCGACCTCCAGGAAGCCGCCGTGCAGACCGTGCTACAACAAGCCGAACTGCTCTGCGCCGAGTGGGCGTGAGGGCTCCGGGCGGGCGGGAGTACCGAGGGGACTGCGGACACCCCAGGTCGGGCTCCGGTGGGCCCGGGCGCGTAACGGTTGCCGTCCCCTGAGTGCGTAGGACAGCCGTCACAGGACACGCGTCACGGGAAAGACAGAGCCGGGGCAGTCGGCGGGAGCGGAGCCCGGGCGACGGACGGGGAGGACGCTCTGTGCTGAACTGGACCAACGCAAGGAGTAGGCAGCGGCGGCTTGTTGTCGGTTCGCTATCACAACGGGCTACCCCGGGAGCTGGCGCCAGGAGCCTGGGGTAACCCGCTCGATGTTCCAGGTGGCGAGGATCAACGGGGAATCGATGGTTCGGGGTCCTCGGGGGAAGGCGGCCGCCTGGGGGCAGGCTCGGGGTATCGGTGGTGGCGAGAGGGGCGAGGTCAGCTTGCGAGTGGGGGCAAGCCGAAGGAGTCGGCGTCTCCTGCCTTCTCCAACTCCTGCCGGGAGTGCGGGGTTCAGGGGGATCGGGGCGGCAGGGCCGGGGCGGGCGGGGTGGCCGGTTGGGGGGTGACGGTGGACATTGCGTGGAGGCCCGATGGGGGCAAGGCGATCTCCAAGGGGTCGTGGCGGGACAGGAAGGAGTAGTCGCGTTGGGGGTCGGTGGAGGCGGAGGCCTCGACGGTGAAGGGGGCGTTGGGGCTCGGGCGGGTGAGGAGCTGCCAGGCGACTTCGTGGGCGAGGTTTGGGTTCTCGTGCTCGCGAAGGAAGCGCACGTGGATTGCGTTGGGGGTTGAGGAGACCTCAGAGACCAGGGTGCCGCCCGTGGGGACATCGTGGACCGCGTGGAGCAGTCCGACCACGGGCTTGAGCCCCAGGTCCGTGTCGATGCGGTAGATGAGGGAGCCGTGGGCGTCCCACATGGTGCCGTTGTGCTCGTGGGTGTAGAGGGCGATTTCGGTTTGGCCGTAGTGGTCCACGTCGATCCGCTCGACAAGAGCGCTGCGGGGTTCGGGCCAGGGGTGGCCCTGTGTCAGGAGCTCGTGGATCGAATCACGGACATCCCAGAGATCGAGGCGCGGGCCGACTCGGGACTGGGCCACGTCGCGAATCAGGTAGGAGTGCAGGTAGGAGGTCCAGGGAAAGGCGTAGCAGGCGATCCACAGCTCCAGGGTCGGAGTCAGGGCGACCATGAAGAATTCCGGAGCCGCTTCGGGGATCGTCAGCGGGGCATCGAGCCCCTCCTCCTCCCAGCGTGCTCTCCAGGTTGCCTGCATGCTCGCGTCGAGGTCCGCGAGCCGGGCAGCCACTTCGGTCGGCGGGCTCGGCCTCGCTTGGAGTGCCAGGGGCTCGTAGACCGGCGGAAGGGGCTCCGGGAGCGACCCGGAGGGCGCCTGGCAAGCCGCCAGGAGCCCGAGGAACCAGAGGTGCTTTGATCCGAATAGTCGACGATGCCGTTGCGGCTGCATGAGAGTGAGTCTAAGCAAGGCCCCCTTCCTCCCGAGCACCACTCCCGCCACACAGACGACCTGAACTGCTCTGGCTCCAGCGGTCACGGTATGGAACACCAGGTGTGCGGTACGTGATCCAAGGCCTTCACCTACGAGGAGCTGATCAAGCGCGCAAGGTCAACCTGGACATCTTCTGGCTCAAGGACGAAGCCCTCGAAGAGTCCGCCAACCTGCCCGCGCCAGAGATCATCGCCGCCGAAATCACCGCCGACCTCGAAGCCGCCCTCGAGCAGTTCAACACCATCGCTGAGGACCTGAAGTAGGAGGCTCTCAGATTTCTTTCCGGGTTGCCGGATTCGTAGGGCAGGTCGGAGGAACCAGGAATACAGGGGGCGGCTGGCTGGGGTCAGTTGAGGAGACGGTGGTGGGCTTGGATTTCGCTGGTTTGGGCTTGGGGGAGGCTGGCCTCTGCGGCGAACTCGTGCCAGCGTTCGATGGCGGCGCGGACTTCGGCGATTACGCGCTTGGCGCTGCCGATGCCGAAGCGATCGGCGTCGGCCAGGAGGTCGGCGATTTGGATGTCCCTGAATTTGCCGTTGACCGCGAGCAGGTGCTGGTTGGTCCATTCTCCCTTGGGATTGTGCGCGAAGGTCACGTCGTAGGCCGGGGCCAGCTCCCAGCGCGAGTGGCCTTGGCGCAGGAGGAAGGAGAAGTTCTTGGTGTGGTCGTCGCAGTTGCGGCCCATCACGTTGAAGACCATCCGGCGGAAAGCCTCTTCCAGGTCTTCGTAGGGCAGCCGGAGCTGGCTGATGGTGGCAAAGAGCTGCGCGTAGCTGTTGGTGGCTTTCTTCTTGTAGTCCAGGTGCGCCATCGCGCAGAGGGTCTGCATGTGATGGCGTGTTTTGCTTCCCAGGCGGTCGAAGCGCCGGGTCATGAAGTGGGCGCGGCCGTTTTCCAGATGAAGCCGGCAGTCGCTCATGCGGATGCCGGCCTGGCGGGCCATCCGGTGGTAGGCGTATTCGATGCGCCCGTAGTGCTGACTGGCCCCCAGCTCCCGGTCCGCTCCCATCCCGTCGAACTTGAGCAGCCAATGTTCGAAGCCGTCGGGGGCGTCAAGCTGCCCCGAGCGCATCTCGCCGGTCTCCGGGTGGACGGCGATGACCGCCTTGGCGCGGGCGCCACCCGCGCTGGTGCCGACGGCGATGATGCTGCGCAGGGCTTTCTGCGAGCTGTCCTCGGAGTTGAGCTGCCCGCTGACCAGGGCGCGGGCTTGCTCGACCAAATCGGATATCTCGATCACGCTGGGCTTCGTGGCCCGCGGACCATGGGCTGGCTGGAAGGTCAGGGCCCCCATGGCACGCTTGCCCATGTAGGCCAGGCGGTCCAGGACGCTCACATCCGCCGCCGCGAGGCCCTTGTCGGCCATGTAGCGGTCGATCAGCGCGTTGCCGAAGTCGTCGGGCAGCGCATCGCTGAGCAGGGCGGGCAGGCGCTTGTAGGTGGCCTCGGGCAGGTCGGTGAACAGGTAGGGCTGATCGGCGACCACCGGCATGTGGAGCGGCGCTGGCTCGACGCCCAGGTCCGCGCACTGGGGTGTGTAGGCGAAGGCGTAGTAGCCGTAGGTGGGGTCGAGGGCCACCGTGCCGATGTGCCGCCCCCACAGATGGACCTTGACCGCCTGAACGGGCTGGTAGGGCTTGTTTCGGGATCGCTTATCCATGGCTGCTGTTGTTTCCCTCGCAGGGCACTGCTGTGGATTCGGGAGCGATTACACCCGCCACCAAGGCCCCTCACGGGGCGTCCTGCTCGCGCCTCCGCCGCGAAGCGCGCTGCCGCGGCTGAACCTGACGGGTCAGGTGCAGTGGATTGATCGTCGGCACCGGCGCGACCGTCTCCAACCAGGCCTGCCGCCCCAAGGCGCGCAACACCCGGATCAGCGTCTTGAGCGTCGAGCCCCGCCCCGCCTCCAGGTTGCGCAGCGCCCTGACCCCCACCCCCGCCCGCTCCGCCAAGGTGGCCTGGTCCAGGTCCCTCGACAGCCGCAGAGCCTTCAGGCGCTCCCCGAGCGCCGCTTCCATCTCGTCGGGTGTTTGGTGACTGACCATGGGTGCTCTTCGGGGATCCTCAGTTGCTCTACCGGCGCTTTTCGGCCCTTTATGCCTCGATCCGGCAGTTTGTCGGCCGATTTTTGCCTCCTAATGATAGCACCGAAGCAGTCGCATTCCAAATGGGCGGCTATTTTGTGCCCACTGAACCAAAGAATCCTAGTTAAAGGGCATTTTCACGCCCTTTGTGGGAGATGGCCGTCCCCCGCTTCCCCTCCCCACTTGAAGGCCAGGCTAGGACAGGGCGGAGCCCGAGGGCGACGGCCGACTTTGGTCGCTTAGGGGACGGGAACCGTTACGCATCCGGGGAACCCCTGGGTGAGCCCCCGGGGGGGGTGGCTTGCGCCCCGGGCGGCCGGGTGTTTCACGCGTCGGGGAGCTGTGGAGGGGGGGCTTGGGGCGATTATGGGTTCGAATCGCCCCATATCTGGGTCGGAGGTGCCTTTATTTAGGCGTTTGGACCGCCTTTAGGCCGCAGATAGGGCGATTAGGGCGATTAATCGCCCCACAGGAGGATTGGCGGTGTAGGCTGCGCGGGTGTACGTCTGGGAACACCCCGATTGGCCCCGTTGGGGCGTGGATAGCGGGCGGCTGCTGCCGCTCTGCAGCGGGTTCGCGGAGCGGCGCGGAAGGTTGTTCGGGCGCCTGGGGGCGCTGGGGAGCGAGTTGGTGGCTGGACAGGAGGCGGAGGTGCTCGCCGAGGAGGCGATCTCGACGGCTCGTTTGGAGGGGGAGGGTTTGCCGCTCGGGCCGCTGTGGTCCTCGATCGCGGGGCGGGTGGGGCTCGAGGGCGGTTGGGTTGGGGGTCCCGGGACGGCCAGGCGGGATGGGCGCGTGGAGGGGCTGCTGGAGGTGCTGGAGGACGCCAGCCGGAACGGGGGCGAGCCGTTGAGTCATGGGAGGCTGTATCGCTGGCACCGGTGGTTGTTCGAGGGCGGCTCCGGCGGGCGGCAGCTCGAGCGGATCGGGGCGTACCGCGGGGGGGCCATCGAGGTGCTCTCGGGGTCGATCGGCAAGCCGCGGGTTCACTTCAGGGCGCCGCCGGCGGAGCGGGTGCAGGCCGAGATGGAGCGTTTCCTGGATTGGTGGAACGGGTCCAGGGACCAGGACCCCGCGCTGACCGCGGGCCTGGCGCACCTGTGGTTCGAGACCATCCACCCCTTCGAGGACGGCAACGGCCGCATCGGCCGGGCGATCGCCGATCTGACCCTGGCTCGGGCCGATGGGCGGCCGCGGCGCGCCTTCAGCCTGTCGCGGCAGATCCTCGAGGACCAGGCGGAGTACTACCGGGCGCTGGAAGCGGCGCAGAGGGTCGAGTTCGATGACGGGAATTCGACCGACCGGGATGCGTTGGAGGAGGCCCAGGCGGGCCTAGATTCAGCGGGTCGGGAGCCAGCGGGGCAAGAGCCGGTGCGCCGGGGTCGAGTGGGCAGGGCTTCAGCCACGTGGGCTGCGGCGGATCAAGCGCTTTCGAACCGGGACGCGGCGGGAGACTCGGGGCCTCGGGCGGCGCTCGACGCCACGCCGTGGCTCGAGTGGTTCGTGGGTTGCCTCTCGCGGGCGGTCGGCCATGCGGAGCAGTCGCTCCAGCGCGCGAGCCTGCGCCATCAGCTCGGCCGGCAGGCGGGTCGTTTGGAGCTCAGTCCCCGCCAGTTGAAGGTGCTGGAGCGGCTAATCGAAGCGGAGCCCCAGGGGCTCACCGGGGATCTGACCAACCGCAAGTACCGCTCGCTGACGGGGGCTTCCGACACCAGCGCCTCGCGCGACCTCAGGGAGCTGCTGGAAAAAGGACTGCTCTCCCCCACGAGCGCTCGCGGGCGCAGCACGGCATACCGGCTGAACCCCGCGGGGCTGGCGGCGGATGCGCGCTCGGTCAAGTGAGGTGGCCGCTGGCGGTGTGCTCGGGTGGAAGGGTGGACGGGTTGCCGAGTGCTCGAAAGGGGGAAAGATGGAGGGGCTAACCGGGCCTTGATGCGGGGCTCACGGTTTCTCTGTGATCGTCTCATAACCTTTGGGGGTGATGCCTGACAGCAGCGCGGCGGATGCACCGGGTTTGGCTGTTCCTGGGGCGCTGCCGGCTGGCGCGGCCCGAGGGCGCGGCGGGTTGCACTCCCTTTCGCAGTGGGAGACGCTCAACTTCCTGTGCACGAACCGCATCCCGAGGGTGCTGGCGTCGCGGCTGATGGGGCGGCTGAGTCGGATCCAGAATCCTTATTGGCTGCGCTCGTGTCTGGCTGTTTGGCGGCAGTTTGCGCCAGATCTGGACCTGTCGGAAGCCGAGGGGACTGAGTTCCGCTCGCTGCACGAGGTCTTCACGCGGCGGCTGAAGGCCGGGGCGCGGCCGGTGGATCCACGCCCGGACGTGCTGACCAGCCCCTGCGACGCGATCGTGGGCGCCATGGGGCGGGTTCAGGAGGGCCTGGTGCTGCAGGCCAAGGGCATGCCCTACGCGCTGCTCGATCTGCTGGGTTCCGAGGAGCTCGTCCAGCGCCACGAGGGCGGCTGCTACGTGACCCTGCGGCTGACCTCCAGCATGTACCACCGCTTCCACGCCCCCTGCGATGGGAGCTGGAGCGCGGTCCGCTACCTGGCCGGGGACGCCTTCAATGTGAACCCGATCGCCCTGAAGCGCATCCCCAGCCTGTTCTGCAAGAACGAACGCGCCGTGCTGGACTTCGAGGCGGTGCCCGGCGGCGGTGCGTTCACGCTGGTTCCCGTGG